>WVZE01000033.1 GCA_011772645.1 Candidatus Aenigmatarchaeota archaeon
TTGGTGTCAACGTTCACGGAAACCGGTGAGAAATCAACCGTCGAGAGGTACGGGGTCCTCTCGATGATCCTTCCGGTTATGGAGTTCATGTAAGAGAATGTCGTGAAGATGATGGAAACAGCAAGAAAAATCAGAATAAGTCCAAGAATTAAATTTTTTTTCATATATTAAAAATGAAAACAATATTTTTATTATTATAATGTTCTAGGGGGTTGGAATGAAATATGTTGATCTAAAGTACAGGCCAGGAAGGGATGAATTCATAGCAGAATATTTTCTAGAACCGAATAAACTTTCTTTCGAGAGAGTGTGCGAACACCTCGCTGGCGAGAGCTCGATAGGGACGTGGACTGAGGTAAAGACAATGAAAGCAAAGATTTTGAAACTGAGACCGAACGTATTCTCAATAAACAAAAAAGAGCGGATAGTGAAGATCGCGTATCCCCCGGAACTTTTCGAACCCGGGAACGTCCCCCAGTTGATGAGCTCGATCGGAGGGAATATCTTCGGGATGAAGGCGATCCGAAATCTCCGTTTGCTTGACATACACCTTCCGGAGAAATATGTAAGAAGTTTTAAGGGCCCGAAATTCGGAATACCCGGCGTGAGGGAAAAGCTCCGCATAAGGAATCGCCCTCTTCTTGGGACGATAGTCAAACCAAAACTCGGTCTCAATGAAAGCGAACATGCTAAATCGGCGTACGAATCCTGGACCGGTGGGATAGATATAGTGAAGGACGACGAAAACCTGACAGACATGAGTTTCAACCATTTCGAGAAGAGGGTGGAAGAGACACTGAAAATGAGAGATAAGGCAGAGAAAAAAACAGGCGAAGGAAAATTCTACATGCCGAACGTCACGGGAGAAACGCATGAGATGCTGAGGAGAGCGAATTTCGTCAAGAAACATGGAGGGGAGTACGTGATGGCTGACATAGTTTCAATCGGATGGTCAGGATTACAGACCTTGAGAAACTACAACGACCATTTCTCCCTCATAATACATGCCCACAGGGCAGGGCACGGAGCTCTAACAAAGAACCCCAAACACGGAATTTCAATGGTTGTTATAGGTAAAATGGCGAGACTGATAGGAGTTGATCAGATACATGTCGGAACTGCGAAGGTTGGAAAGATGGGGGATTTCGAGACCCCTGAGGTGGAGGACGAGGTCGAGAGCAGGTTCATTTCCGAGGGCGGCCACCTTCTCGAGCAGTTCTGGTTTGACGTAAAACCGGTTTTTGCCGTTGCCTCCGGTGGTTTACATCCCGGAAGCATTCCAAGGCTTTTGAAAAAGATGGGAAACAACATAATTATACAGGCAGGCGGAGGGATCCACGGACATCCGAAGGGGAGCGAGTCAGGAGCCAAGGCGATGCGTCAGTCGCTTGAGGCTGTCATGAAGGGAATCCCCCTGAAGGACTACGCAAAAAACAGGAAAGAACTTTCAGATGCCATAAACAAGTGGGGAGTGAAATAAGATGTTACTGCGAACGAAATTCCTTGAACTTGAGGCCGAGAAACCTATCGTGATCCTGAACAAGGATGATGCAGATGATCTCGGGGTTAAACCTCTGGAGAGGGTGGAAATTTCCTTCAAGAGGAAAAAGATCATTGCGATAGTGAACGTGGCCGAGAGGATTGTGAGGGAGGGAGAGATAGGCCTTTACGAAGAAATACAGGAAGAGCTGGATATAAAACCCGACGAAAGGGTTTCTGTCGCCGCGGCCGCGCCTCCTGTTTCTCTGGCATTCATAAAAAAGAAACTGAACGGCCAAACGCTCGACGATAAGGAGATATATTCCATCATTGAAGACACCGTGAACCACAAGCTTTCGGACATAGAGATAACGGCCTTCGTCACGTCACTTTACAACCACGGAACAACAATGAACGAGACTGCGAGCTTATCAAGGGCGATAACTGAGACAGGGAGAACCCTTGACTTACGGACCAAGGAAATATATGACAAACATTCTATAGGAGGTTGTCCAGGAGATAAAACATCCATAGTTTTTGTCCCCATTGTTGCAGCCGCAGGTTTAACCATCCCGAAGACCTCTTCAAGGGCGATCACCTCTCCTGCAGGAACCGCGGACAGATTCGAATGTCTCGCGCCCGTGGAACTAACGTTGGAGGAGGTCAGGAGGGTTGTCAACAAAACGAACGGTTGCCTTGTATGGGGAGGTTCTGTTGATCTCGCTCCTGCCGATGACATCTTCATAAAGATCGAATACCCTCTTTCGATAGACCCCTTTCTTCTCCCGTCCGTCATGTCCAAGAAGAAGGCCGTGAATGCAAAGTATGTGGTGATAGATATACCGACAGGAAGGGAGTCGAAGGTTTCCACAAACGAGGAGTTCGAACTCCTCGCGGGGAAATTCATAGATATTGGCAAAAAACTGAACATGAAGATAAACTGTGTCTCCACACTGGGTGAACAACCCATAGGTCATGCTGTCGGACCAGTACTTGAGGCAAGGGAAGCCCTGCAAACACTCATGAACCACAGGAAAGGGGCGAAAGACCTCATTGACAAGGCAACAACCCTTGCAGGAGTCTTACTAGAATTCTCCGGTGTTAAAAACGGGAAGAAGGCGGCACTTCACATTGTGAACACGGGAAAGGCATACAAAAAACTCAGAGAGATAATCGAAGCACAGGGAGGAAACCCCGACGTAAAACCAAGTGATCTGGTTCCCGGCCCAAAGACCGCGGAGTTCAAATCAGCCTGTTCCGGTCGTGTTTTATGGATAAGCAACAAGGACGTTGATATCATAGCAAGGGATGCTGGAGCTCCCAAAGACAAGGAAGCCGGTATGGTCATCATGAAAAAACTTGGAGACAAGGTTAAGAGAGGGGACGTGCTCTTCAAGTTATACGCAAGGAAGACAGGCAAGTTTAACAGGGCGCTTAAACTCGCTGAAGAACTTGACATAATGAGGGTAGGGAAAGAAAGAAAAATGGAGCTGGAGAAATTGCCTGCCAAGAAGGAAGAGGAGAAGTACTTTATTCTGGAAAGATAATAGTACAAAGGTATAAATTTTTCTGTTTACTTTTGGCCTTTCAAGGAAACAGTTCAGGCTCCTTCACGAAGAAAAGCCGGTGCTGGAAATACTTTTTATAGTACGGGAGTATAAAATAAATAATGAAAATTTTGCTGATAATTCTCGACGGGGCAGCGGATCTTGGGGAGCGAACCCCCTACCAGATCGCAAAAAAGCCAAACATCGATTCGTTGGCGAAAAACGGGATATGCGGGTTGATAGATATTGGCTACGGGAACAGGGTGGATTCTGATTTTGGTTATCTGAACCTTCTCGGTTGCTACTCCAAGGAAGAATACCCGGGGAGGGGTTATCTGGAGGCCCTGGGGGTTGGACTGAAACCAGAGGAAAACGAGATATGTATTCGAGCTAACTTCGCAACACTGGATAAGAATGGGAATGTTACGGACCGCAGAGCAGGAAGGGATGAAACCGGTCTGGAGGAGCTGGCAGAGAAACTGGACGGGATGGAGATAGATGGCGTGCACTTCGAGATCAAGAAGTCGGCAGGCCACAGGATTGTTATTCTCATGAAGGGAGAGAATCTCTCGAAGGAAGTTGTCCCAAACGATCCCTACTCTGTTGGCGTTCCTCTACCACAGGTAAAACCCAGGGATCAAAAAGCCAAATTCACGGCAAGTGTCCTTAACAAATTTGTTTTCAAAACGAACAAAATACTTTTGCAGCATCCCTTAAACAAGAGGAGAAAAATCCCGGCAAATGTCATACTGATAAGAAATGTTGGGGTTAAGAGAGAGGTGAGAAGTTTTAAGAAAAGGTTCGGGATGAATGCCTGCTGTGTCGCGGGAATACCCATTGCAAAGGGAATATCCTGCTTCCTCGGAATGGACATATCAACCGTACCTGGAGCTAACGGAATGCCCGATACCAACCTCGATGGTAAAACGAAGGAAGCGTTGGATTGTTTGAAAAAATATGATTTCGTTCTGCTCCACATAAACGGGACGGACATTCTTTCTCACGATGCGAAGAGGGAGGGGAAGGCAAAGTTCATTGAAAAGATCGACCAGAACCTCGGGGAAATTATCAAGAAGATCGATACGAAAGAGACCGTTGTTATAATAACGAGCGATCACAGAACGGACAGTGAAAAGGACTTCAAGCATTACAGACACACGAAAGACCCTGTCCCTGTCCTGGTATCAGGCAACGGGATAAAACCTGACAAGATAGAAAAATTCGATGAGTATTCCTGCGCAAAGGGAAGCCTGTTCATAAAGGGGAATGGTTTGATCCCTTTCGTTTTGAAGACGGTTAAATAATAAATCTTTAAACCAAATAATAACTATGGAAAAATCAGAAATCACATCGCTCGATCTAAGGTTTTTGGCAAGGGAGCTGAAGGATTCCCTAGTTAACGGAATATTTCGAAAGATCTACCAGTACAAGCTTTCGCTGGAGGGGAAAACCTCACATCAATTCCTTCTCGAGGTATTCGTTCCCAACAAGGGTTCTCGTTTCCTTTACGTGGATAAGAACAAGATTTTCCTGACAACATACAAAAAACCAGCTCCCATGGAACCGCCAAACTTCTGTCTGTTCCTTCGTAAGCATCTGAACAACAAAAAGATAATCCAGATCGGACAGCAGGGTTTTGACAGGGTCCTGGAGATACGCACGAATGAGAACATCCTGATTTTTGAATTATTCTCAGACGGGAACGTCATCCTTTGCGATAACGAATACAACATAATCATGCCGTTGTACATACAGAAATGGAAGGACAGGGACATCAAACCCAAGATCAAATACAAACATCCGCCAAGCAAGATAGATCCCTTCTCCGTCAACTTCGATTACTTCAGAAATTTCTTGAAAAGCTCGGAGAAGAAACTGATCGCGTTTCTGGCAAAAGAGGTAGGTCTTGGTCCTGTATACGCTAAAGAGGTCTGCATGCGGGCGAAGATCGACGATCAGACCGAGGCGGGCAAGGTCGGCCTCAACGAATCAATCTACCTCTTCAAAATAATCCAATCCCTCGAAAAGATGGAAATCAGGCCAACCCTTTACGAAGACTTCGTCTCCCCCTTCCGTCTCGAGAGCCTGAAATCCCCTGTAAAAAGCGAAAAGGAGAATTTCTCGGAAGCCCTGGACGAATTCTTCTCGGAACAGCAGATACAGCGAGTGGAAAAGGTGGAGGAAAGCGTGAGGGAGGAACACAGGGAGAAGATGGAAAGAATCCTTGAGAGACAGGAAGAGGCTCTCGAAAAATGGACAGGAAAGAAGGAGGAAACCAGGACGAAGGCCGATCTCATTTACTCGCACTACGGAACTGTTGAATCAATCCTTGAGGCGCTAAACAAGGCGAAATCCTCCGGCCTTTCTTGGGAGGAGATAAAGAGAAGGGTCTCGAGCGAATCCACCCCTGAGGCAGAGGCAGTCAAAGAGATAAGGGAACACGAGGGGATTGTGGTCGTCGAGCTCGGGGGAGAGGAGATCGAACTCGACTTCAGGAAATCACTTGAGGAGAACGCAGAGGATTATTACGAGGGATCGAAGCACGCGAAGAAGAAGATAGCTGGCGTACACGTTGCAATGGAGGAACAGAAAGAGAAGGTAGAAGAAGAACCCAAGGTCAGCATGGAAAAGGAAAAGCCTGTCAAGATCGTGAAAAAGAGGGGAAAGTGGTTTGAGAAGTTCAGATGGTTCACATCGAGTGATGGCTTCCTGATAGTCGGAGGCAAGGACCAGACATCCAACGAGGTCCTGATCAAGAAATACACGGAACCAAGGGATCTTGTTTTCCATTCGGACATAGAGGGGGCTCCCTTCGTTATTATAAAATCGGGAGATTCCGAAGTCTCTCTGGACGCGAAAAAGGAGGCGGCGGAATTCGCTGCAGCCTATTCAAAGGCCTGGGGCTCGGGACTAGGGACAGTCGATGTCTACGCTGTCAGTCCTGATCAGGTCTCCAAACAACCTCCCACAGGTGAATACCTGCCAAAGGGAGCATTCATGGTTTACGGCCAAAGGGAATGGTTCAGGGATGTTGAACTCAAGATATCTGTCGGGGTGAAGATGGGCAGTGAGAACGATTTCGAAGTGCTTGCAGGACCCGTGATGCCCATAAGAAAACAGACCAATTATTTCGTAACCATAAAACCCGGGGATAAGGAAGCGAACGAACTGGCGAATGAGATGAAGAACAAGATCCTGATAAAAGCGACGCCGGAGGACAAGATCTGGATCGAAAAGATCCCTCTCGACGATTTCCAGAAGTTCATTCCCGGAGGAAAGGGAGAAACCGTGGAGTACGGTGTATAAAAAATTTTTTAATAAACGCTTAAATAATTTTGCTGACATATTCTTAGAAAATAGGTCGATAGCATGCCTTACGGAAAATTCAACAATGACGAGCATTTCAACACAGGCCTACAGGTAGGTCTGGGGAATGCGATGTTTATAGGCAACATAAAAGACGGAATTTTGGAATACGTACAGAGTAGATACGGAAAAAAGGCGGGAAATGTGATAGCAGGTATTGCCACAGGCTTTATGGAAAGGGGACTGAAGATTCCTGCCGTAGGACTCCTCCAGGGGAGTGATATAAAATTTGACAAAGAAGCAGTGAAAGTTCTTGACTCTGTATATACTAGAAGTGAAGAAATGTTTTTGAGTATAAAAGATGACAGCGAAACGGGAGAAAGCGAAACTGATAAATTTCTGAAGAAGATAAAAATCGAACCCACGTATTAAATTCTGATATCAAAACTTCCGAACTCATCCTTAGGTTTTTCCCAATTTATTTCGATGTTATCCACTTTCGATCCTTCCGGTCCTTGTTTGCAGAACTCGATAAGTTGTTCAATCCTTTCCTTCTCCCCTTCCACGATGCATTCAACCTTCCCGTCCATCAGATTCCTGATCCATCCTTTCAGTCCCAGGTCCACTGCCTTGTCTCTTGTGCTCGCTCGGAAGAATACCCCCTGGACTTCCCCGGAAATTAAAAGGTGAACTCGAGCGTTCATAATTTAATTTTAACTACTATTTTAATAATATGAACCCGATTGTTTCCCAGGTTCTAGAGAAATCAGGCTTCAAAAGAATCAACCCTGTCCAGGAAGCTTCGCTAGATGCTGGGGTTTTGGAGGGGGAGAGTCTCGTTGTCGCTGCTCCCACGGCAAGCGGCAAAACCTTGGTGGCTGAGTTCGCTGCCATTAACGCTATTAATCAGGGAAAGAAGGTCGTTTATATCGTTCCCTTGCGGGCTCTGGCAAGCGAGAAGTACCATGATTTCAAGGAGAAGTACGAACCCCTTGGCCTGAAGATCGCCCTCAGCATAGGGGATCTGGATGCGAGCGACCCGTGGTTAGCGAAGTTCGATCTGATAATTGTCACCTCTGAGAAATTTGACTCCCTCCTCCGACACGGAATCCCGTGGTTAGATCAGGTTGGCCTGGTTGTTGCGGATGAGATACACCTGATGAATGATCCTGGCAGGGGCCCTACGTTAGAGGTTACCATAACGAAACTCAAATCCCTGGTCAATCCCCAGATTATTGCGTTATCCGCTACCATCCGAAACTATGAGGAGATAGCCGAATGGCTGGATGCGAAGGCAATACGTTCGGACTACAGGCCTGTCAAACTTTACAAAGGCATCTGTTTCGACAGGGAGATACACTACGTCCCAAAAAAATGGGTAAAGAAAATAGGTCAGGAGTACCCTCCGGATTTCGAGATAGCGAAGGAAACCGTGAAAAAAAATAAACAAACCCTCATATTCGTTTCCACCCGGAAGAACACGGAAGCCCTGGCAGGAAATCTGGGAAATATCGTAAAGAATGATCTGGGTCACGTAGAAAGAACGAAACTCAAGAAAATATCGGAAAATGTTTTAAAGGCGGTTGAGAGACCAACTATCCAATGCGAGAAGCTTTCCAATCAGGTTCTTCATGGCGTCGCCTTCCACCATGCGGGACTGGCGAACAACCAGAGAAAAACAATAGAGGATGGCTTCAAGGAAGGGACAATAAAGGTTATAGCTGCCACCCCAACGCTGGCATGGGGAGTGAACCTCCCGGCTTACCGCGTGGTTATCCGGGATCTCAAACGATTTTCCGCCCGCTACGGAAGCGATTACATCCCTGTCCTAGAGATCCAGCAGATGATGGGGAGAGCAGGAAGACCCAAATACGATAAGGAAGGAGAGGCGATCCTGATAGCGAAGAGCAAGGGCGAAGCCGAATACGTCTACGATACCTACATAAAGGGCGAACCGGAAGAGATCCAATCAAAGCTTGGGGTTGAACCTGTTCTCAGAATGCACTCTCTGGCGTTAATAGCATCTGGCATAGCCTTTTCGAGAGACAGGCTTTTAGAATTCTTCTCGAAAACCTTTTACGCTCACCAGTACGAGGACCTTTCAGTCCTCCGGAAAAAACTTGAAGACGTGATAGGAATGTTGAAGGATTTCAGGTTCATCAAGAGCGGAAAGATCGAGGGTGACGACAACCCCTTCCGCCAGGCAAGTGAGCTCGCGGAAGACGAAAAGCTCGAGGCAACCCTGATAGGGAAGAGGGTTTCCGAACTCTACATCGATCCTTTAACAGCGAACTACATTATAAAGAACCTCGAAAAAGCGAAATTCATTGATCCTTTCGCTCTGTTACAGATGATTTCGAACACGCTCGAAATGAGGCCTTCGCTTTCCTTGAGAAAACGTGATTTTGAGAAGATAAACGAGATCCTGGAAGAGAATGAAAAAATCCTCCTTGAAAAGCCACCAAACCCCTGGGAGATTGAATACGATGATTACCTTCGCTCGATAAAGACCGCCTGGTTTTTCTCCGAATGGATGAACGAGATGGGTGAGGATTTAATATTGGAGAATTTCGGCGTGACACCAGGAGAGCTCCATGTAAGACTTTCGAACGCGGACTGGTTGTTGTATGCAACGCAGGAGCTCGCCCTGCTGATGGCAATGAAACCCCTGCTCAGCCACATCCGAAAAACCAGATTGAGGGTGAAGTACGGGATAAGGGAGGAACTTCTCCCACTCGTCCGGTTGAAGGGAATAGGAAGGGTTCGAGCCCGTCTATTGCACAACTCCGGCCTGCGTAAACTTTCTGATCTGAGGAAAATCCCGCTGCAGAGCCTGTCAAGATTGATAGGGCCATCACTAGCGAAAAGTGTGAAAGACCAGCTGAACGAGATGGGAAAGGAGCAGAGAACTGTTAGTTAATGTCACATTTATTAATATCAATATCTAATATGATTTCTATGAAATCGAAAACCAAAAATTCCCGTCCCGAATGGGATGATTACTGGATGAACATGGCTGAGCAGATCAGCAAGCGATCCACTTGTCTACGCCACAACATAGGATCCGTGATAGTCAAGGACAACATAATCGTATCCACTGGTTTCAATGGAGCGCCGAGAGGAACGCCCCACTGCTCTGAGATAGGATGCATAAGAGATCAGCTCAAGATCCCCTCGGGCGAAAGGATCGAGACCTGTCGTGGAGTTCATGCAGAGGAGAACGCGATAATAAGGGGGGATCCCCTGAGGATGGAGGGCGCGACTTTATATGTGAACGCAAAGCCCTGCAGGTGGTGCTCGAAGGCTATAATAAATGCAGGGATAAAACGAGTGGTATACATAGATTACTATCCTGAGAAAGAAGGTGTCAAAACCCTGAGAGAGGCCGGCTTGGAGCTGAAGATTTTTAATAAAAAATAACTGTCTGGTTCTTTTATGATTGCGAAAAACGTAACCAAGAATAAAATCCTTGTGAAGGATCTGGAGAGGGCCGATTCCGCCCTGAAAAAAACCAAGGGCCTGATGTTCAGGAAGGATATGACAAAAGAAAAGGGATTGCTCATGGTTTTTGAAAGGGAAAGGAAACATGAGATATGGATGCTCTGCATGCGTTTCCCCATAGACATAGTTTTTATCAGCAAGGACAAGAGGATCGTTGACATAAAACATTCCGTGAAGCCCCTTGGTAAAAATCCAAAAACCTGGAAGATATACAGACCTTCTAAACCCTGTAAATACGTTCTGGAAATCAATTCGGGCATGATCAAAAAAACCAAAACAGAAATAGGGGATATGTTAGAATTTTAGCCACCCGAAAGTGAAAGTAAAATTATTTAAACTCTGAAAATATTTATATACCATAAACCATTTAAAAACCGATAGGCGTTTAAACGTTTGTTTAAACCGAGGGTGGGGACGCTTGAAAAAATCACTTTATGTAATTATAGGTTTTGTTTTCCTTTTCATATTACTCTCGAATTCCGCTCAAGCGCTCCTTGCCTTCATGGACAAGAACGTGTATGAAATAAACGAAACAGCGATAGTGAAAGTAAACAGAACGCAGGACGTGAACATAACGGGAATCGTTACCTATAGATCTAACGGGACACAGGCGGATAATTTCACCATAATAAGCGACGGAACCACGGGAATGGTTGAATACTCCTATTCCCAGACACTCTCCACGGATGAATACACTCTTACGTTATCGCAGGGAACAGACAGCGTAGACATCGGCTTCGAGGTTGTAAGCGAGATCTTCAACTATGTGGTAAGATTAATGGGCTCACTTGATCCCATTTTCATAAACACGAGCACGGAAGTCAACGATGAGACCGGAGGTGCGGGAGGGAATTTTACAGAACTTCTGGATTTCAACAAAAGCGCCACAATTTTTTACGGTTACATCGGGAACCTGACGGGTGACGGAAACAACTATCACTTCGTTGTTGTGGATGAGAATGCTCCAGGCGTTTATGACACTGTCTACGTGGATGATGATAAAATATTCCAACTTTTTAACGATACGGAGGACAACGCGAGCGTTCCGTTCCTTGAGACATCAAAGAGACCAGGGGATATGCTAAGGATAGATTCCACTCATAAATACATAATAGCTGATACAGAGCCTGCAACAGGGAAAATGGTTTACATGATAGAACCTCTAACCTCCCCCACATTTTCCTCTTCCGATATGCTTTACATACTCGTTTTTATTATGGACCAAAACGGAAACATAAAGAAGAACAGCGTAGTTAATCTTTCCATAGCCAATGAAAACAAACAGCTAAACCATTTAGAAATTGTGAACATAGGACCCAAGGGATACGCCAACGTTTCCGTAAACCTTTCAGGATACAATTCAGGGAAATACACGATCCTTGTAAACCAAACCCCATCAGATGTCTTCAGGGTTGAATCGTTCAGCCTTCATGGTAAGGTCACGGATCTTTCTGAAAATCCCATGTCGACCTTTGCTCCGGGTTCAAAGGTCAAGGTGTGGGCGGTCTCTAGGAATGCGAACGGGGATCTGATGAATCTCGATTCCGCTCCCACTGGAACCCTGATGTTACCGGACGGTTCAACTTCTTCCCTCGCTTTCACACAGGAATCAGGTGCAACAGGGGTCTACACAGCTGAGACATCCGCTTTGACTTTAACAGGTGAATGCAAGGTCGACATTCAAGGAACGAAGAGTCCGGACACAGAGAGATTCGATATGGGCTTCAAGGTTCAGAGTCTTGAAATGATGGTGATGACGATTAATCCTAAATACATCGATGAGGGGGCTGGTCCGGGGACTATGATCAGTGTGTTTGCTCCCGGTTCGAATGTATCGGCATTGATCTTCATGATCAACGTAACAAAGGGTTCTGGAATGAAGGCAGGTGGCCCGCCCTGCGGTTTTGACGGCCAATCCTGCATTCCAGTCAGTTGCAATAGTTCCCAGTTCGATGTACTGGTAAAGGATGATCTGGGAAACAAATACAAGCTGACGACCCTGAACTTCAGCGCTATGACTGTTGGACAGTTCGCAAATTCTTTAGGTCTTCCTCCCCCGCCAGAACCGGGAATGGAGGACCAGTGCATGATTATGATCTGGGGCCAGAACAACTCGTATCTCTCGAACACAGGTAACTACAAAGTCGAGATCAAGTTCAGCAACTCCTCGATAGGGGACCTTGATGGAGGGGCGACCTTCAGCATGAAGAGATTGTTAGCAATGGGTTCTACCGTGGACTTCAAGGGGGATTCATTCAGCTTCCTCGCTCCGAATTCCACTGTCCGCATGAAACTCGAAATCCGTGACATGGTGACGGACGAACTGCTCACAGCTGATAAGATACTCAACGCAAAATTCACTGAAATGTGGAAGGAATGGCCTGAGAGAAGGAATGCCTTCACAGAAATGACTGGTTTTGATAAGTCAAAGCTGAACGAAAGCATGGATGGAGACAAGATCGTGTTCACCTCCCCGCCGGAAGAAGGCTTCTACATTGCAGAGTTCAGATTTTCAGCTAACGTAAGCGGTACGATAATGGAAGGAACGGGCAACCTGTTCTTCGAGCTCAAAAAATATCTGATCTTCGCTCGCCTGCAAAGTGTGAGCGAAGGAAACTGGTATGTGAAGGCCGGGGAGAACATAACCCTTAGCGTAACCATAATGGACATAGATATGGCTTCACAGTACGGAAAGGGAAGCACACCAAGCTGTACGGGATGCACGGGTCTCGTAGCGAACATAAGCTCCCTTAGAAACGAGCAGTTCTTCAAGGAAATGGAGGAAGGTGTGGATTACACGGTCACAACAGGGGTTGTTACGAATTCAACCTCTGGAGCTACAATCATAATAAGCCCAATAAACCTGCCAACAGGATGGTATGGTGTTGATGTTGTTTTGCAAAGACCGGGAACCACCGAGACTTATTACGGATGGGGATGGTTTGAGATCCGGAACTTCTGGGTTGATGTTTTCGGAGTTGAAGAACAGGGAGGGAATTACACGAGAAAAGAAGGAGGCAAGGGACCGGGACCCGGCGACGTTACGGTTCCGGTTGGAGGAAGCACACTCCTCGGGGTTGCCGCTTTTTCACCACCTACTCCAATGTCGCCACCTACACCACTCACGATTTCAGATATTGTCCCGGAAGGCATACAGGACGAAAGAGTGTGGCCGCCTATTACGGTTCCTGAATCAGATTACGATGTCACAGAACTCGGGCCTGAAACCATAAGCGAGGAATGGGGAGATTACGAATTCTACCTGATTAATTTTTCAACTTCGGGCAGCATAAAGGAAAGCAGATACAGGTTAAACCTTCGCGTCACTGCCCAGGGAGCAGGGACAGACATAGGATCTAAGGGCATAACCGTGGCTTCGTACGTGATGAATTACGTGACGGTTCCCCCGACAAAGATGTTTGAGTGGCCCCCGGTTTATTCGAATTCTGAGAACCTAACACTCATATTCAACGCCTCCAATTTCGATTACAGTCCTCACAACATAACGAACGTCACGGTGGAGGAGATGTTTTCAGAGAAGGCAGGGAGACCGATAAAGTTCAGGTTCGGGCAGAACTACACCAACAACTGTACGGGATCTACTCAATCCTGCTGGATTGACATATTCCTTTCAGAGCTATCTGCCGGTCAACACTTTATGAGATTCAAAGTTGTTGATAACAGCGGAAGCAGCCAATACGGAGAATACGAGTTCGAGATAAAGAACCTGCTGTTCTCCGTCCCGCTGATTTACGAGGCGTGGACGATGGATCAGAGCACACCTGACAACATACTAGAGGCATGGAACGGCGAAGACAGATGTGATAACGATATGCGTTTCCAGGGCGATATGTGCCAAGGATCGGGCAATAACGTAGTTTGTGTGAACATTGGCGGAAGCCCGACCAACCTCACAATTCCCGATAACAAGACTGTCAATGGCACCTATTATGCGGACAGAATATGCATTAACACGGATGACGGCGGGAGATGGCAGCCTGCGTCCGGTCCTGGGGATTCGTGTCCAGGGGCATGGGTTTACGCTGTTTCCAACGGAACAAGGGCATGGATTAACGAATCCATAGACCTGATGAGTTCTCAAACGCTTGACAACACAAGCTCTTTCACACTTTCAAGTTATCCTGGCCTTACATGGGTGTTGTATGAATTCAAGCAGAGCGAACCGAACTACCTAAGAATAAAACACAAGGACGCGATATGTTCGAGGAACGAATTTAGCGGCGGAGTTCTGAAGGTAATCCCCCCTGCAGGCCACGTCAATTATTCAACATTCTATCATGGCCCCAGCTACATTGTCGGGGACATGTGGGACCAGGGCTGGCCGCATGAGGATTCTTTCGAGTTCACGATGGGCATAACCGAAAGGCCTGCCTACGTCTATCACAACACAACGCATGTGTGGCTTTACCCGAATTCCACTTTCGCGAACTTCACCGATGGAACGCAACAGGGTCCTGTCGCGGTAGGGAGTATTATAAACGACGGTTACGGGGGAGAATGGGAAATCATATCGATCAGCAAGAGCAAGGTCACGCTAAAGGGACAGAACATCCTTACCCATGGCATAATGGTCAATACATCGCTCTCCACGAGCGGGAAGATATGGATCGGTGAACTGATGGAAGAGGAGATGGGTTTCGAGAACAAGTTCTCTGAACAAAAGGAGGGACTTGACCTTGACGGAGATGGTTTTAAAAACGGGACGGTCTTCTTCCTGATAATCGATTCCAGCAACGGTTACGACAAGCTCGCTTTCGCTTCCAATTACAACCAGAAATGGAATTTCACCAACATGTCTGCGATAATCGACGTTAACGATAACAACAGGATGAACAGGCAGATTGGAATGGGTAGCGATAAGCTGACGTTGTTGAGCATAGACCCACGGGCGAACAGGGTGATGCTATACGACCCCTCTGCAACCGGTGACTGGCCTGAGCTGGGCGATTCGAAGATAGGGGATAACGTCACAATACCTGTTATCATAAAATCTCCTGCTGGAACCCCGATAGCAGCGAATGTGAGTATTCCGAACATGAAGGTGAAGACCGAAACCGGAATGAGCATCGTTTCGACAGGACTGAGCCCCGTGGAAATGAGCGGAATCGGTGAGATCAGAGTGAACATTTCCTCCCTTGGATACGGATCTGGAAGGTACGAGTTCGAGCTGGTGGCGAACAGCACGGTGTACGGGGAAGAGAAGATGAACGAATGGATGTGGCCGAGAACGGTCGTTAGGAACTTCCTTGTTGATAGCTACTCCGGTTACGGCGGGATAATAACGAGTTTCGCTTCCATGACCGTGGATTCTTACGGAGGAGGGGAAAGCAATGTAAAGGTTAGGGAACTGTTCACGATTAACAATACGGGAGCACCCGCGATAAAGGGCGTGATGGAAGCTTTACAACATGAGTTAGGAGGATATCCGCCATCATGTTCTAATTTCGAAGAACCTCCCGGTGCAGGAAACGGTGGTAACAAAACCTATATCCTTGACCGGAATTTTGAAGGTCAGTATTATGCTTACAAAAATATAGCAAACGATAGCTTGATGTGGATCAAGCAGGGAGACTGCAACTTCACGAATGCAAACGCATACTCTGAGGGTGATACCATAAACATAACCCTGGGGAACGAATTTTACATGCTTTATGTTTTGGGAACGAACACTTCCACCGAAAATGCTTCAATAGGGCTCCTTAACTTCCCCGCGAACATACAATACATCAGAATGGACGACTGGGGCGGGAATCCTGCTCCACGCTGGTCTATCGTTTCGATAAACAGGTCTGGAACCATTTACAACGTGGTGTTCGCGAACGACACCATGCCCTACCCCCAGGCAGGAACATGGGGTGTCCATGAGATCTCGAAAGTGGTCTGGATGGATACGGACGAGAACTTTACCGATGCGAGCAAGTACGCCATCAGGGAAAACTTCACTGCTAACGAGTACATCGCAAGGGTTGGTCCAGGTCCCTGGGAAGGCATAATAATTGCAGACGACTCCAACCTTGCGGGTCTGCTCGGGACCGGGATAAGACCTGGGATGGATATAAAAGTTCGTGACGGAACGCCTGCGTACTTCGGGAAAATAAATGAATCCCAGCAGGGACTTCAGGTCGATCTCAACATGGACGGGGACATGAACGATGTTTTCTACATGGTTGCCTACGATGATTTCGAGGACAGCAACCAGGAACTGACAAGAATTTATGTCGACGATGATCTTAACATCACAGAACCCTGGTGGGCCAACAGCAGCAGAATCCAACAGGGCGAGACGTATACGTACTATGACTTTTACGGGGGTGAAGGAAAACAAATCCCCGAGCAGGAAGGCAATCCTCCAAAGGGAATGTGGGGTGGGAACATAAGATTCGCCCCGTGGAACCAGAGCCAGCCATGGGAGGAGTCCGCTGAATGGCAGGTCAGGACATACAACGGGACAAAAATGATTCTCGAGAAAAATATCTGGCAGCTAAACAAGAACAAGACAATTTCACTTACTGTCAAGGTCTTCGACTTTACCCAGTCACCAATGCCAGGGGCCAACGTCAGCCTTACGAAGATCATGCGTTTCGGGGGAGGCCAGCCATTCAAGGAACTAAATGAATCGGCAGGTGACTTTACACTGGTCCAGACCCAGAACGTGACCGATTCCAAGGGATACGCGATGCTCAAGATACAACCAAACGGGACCTGGCTGGACAATGCTGAATACATTGCAGTATTGAATGTTGAATATCAGGGAATGACAGAAACCATTGACAACTGGTTCAGAATAGGACAGAAGGGAGGAATGCCATGAATCTGAATAAAAGTCTTTTCCTGTTTTCAGTATTTTTAACATGTCTCTTGACGTTGAATATAGCGTCAGCTGCTGTGGAGACAACGGTGACCCAATCTGGAGCTGACAATGACGAAGTGATGAAAGGAAGGACATTCATAGTGGAGGCAAGCGGATGGACCGGAGACTGCTCCACAGGAATAATAAACTTCGATGGATGCAGCAGCTGTAGTCTTTCCGGCGAAAACGCGCAGAAAACGATCGGTGGCGGGGCAACAAGCGTTAGCTGGACCACCGTGAGTGCATCACAATCAGCGACAGCTCAATCCATTAAAGTTACTGTGTCAAGTGGCTGCACAGCTCAATCAGCAGATAGCAGCAATTTCAACATCGTACTTCCCCCTTCACTTTCCATTACAGCATCAACAGATACCTCTTCCCTTAACGCGGGAAGCACCTTCAGCTCGAACATAAACGTGGTTAACAATGGAGAGACAACCGCAAGAAACGTCGACATAGATGTAAGCGGGACCGGAATGAGCCTTCAGTCAGGATGTTCTGTTTCCGAGATAGACGAAGGCGCGAATGTCGGAGACACGTGCGTTGTCAAGGCTTCAACCGGAGGATCCCAGACAGTCACGTTCACAGTCTCCGCTTCCAACGCCGACTCCGCATCAGACTCGTTTTCAATAACCGTAATTGGCGGAGCTGGACCACCGGGAAACGGTAATGGTGGCGGAACCATGGGAGGAGGACCGGGAGAGGCAAAGAACGCAAGTAGAAGGCCGGAGCTCGTTCCAGGTGTTGGATTGAGAAACAACACGAAACTTCAGACAGCGATCGAAAAGGTCCTTGCCAAAGGAAAGCTTAGCGAAAACGCGATAAGCAACCTGATCAGGTTATCGAACTCCATAACCTCCAATGTTGAGGTTACCAGGAATTTCAAGGCGGAAGGAGGCAAATCAGAACTCTCCATGAGAATGAAATACAAAGGGGACAGGAAAGTCGAGAATTTCGTAGTTCACGATAAGATCCCGAAAACCTTCGCTTCAAGTTCGGACAACGTAACCGTAACCGCTGCGGGAGCGAAGATCGAGATCGTTGAAAAGGATCCTGAATACATTTTCCTTTACAGTGGAATGAATCCCAACCAGGAGATCATAATAACGTACTCTGTTGATCAGGAGGTGGGCGCCTCTGTAATAAACGAGACGGAAACCTCTGTCTATGGGGAAAATTACGAGGGTCTCCCACCTGGTGAGGTTTGTATAGCAGGTGAGAAGAGGTGCGAGGGGAATGATCTTCAGGAGTGCAGTGAGGACAGAACAGGGTGGAGAACGATAGAAACGTGCGAGTACGGATGCGACCCAACGGAATTAACCTGCAAAGGAGCTCCCCCAGAAGTAACGCCCGTAACGATAGATATTGGAAAGTACTGGATGTGGATAGTTGTTGTAATAGTTGTAATAGTCGTTGTGATTCTGGGAGTGGTTTTCGCAAAAAAGAGGAAGAAAAAGAAGTTCAAGCTCCCAAAGCCCATGCCTGGAATGAAAACACCACCTTCAGAATTTCCCTAGTTCTCCGGGAGTTTTAATCCCATTACCTTCGATTCCCCGTCCTCCATCGATATTCCGTAGACTATATCCGCTGCCTTCACCATCTCGTTGTTGTGAGAAATAATTATGAACTGCACGTCTTTCGACTGGCTCTTTATCATGTCAACAACCCTTCTCGTGTTAGGCCTGTCAAGCGCGGCATCAATCTCGTCGAGCAGGTAGAACGGCGAGGGCTTGTATCTCTGTATCGTAAACAAAAATGCCAGTGCGGTCAGGACCTTTTCCCCTCCGGACATCGCATCTATGTACAGCAACTTCTTGTTGGGTGGCTGCGCCGAAATCAGCAGTCCTGAATTTATATCCATTGGATCATCCAGACCAAGCTCCGCCTCCCCTTTCGTCAGGTCACTGTATATTTTTTTGAAGAGCTTTCCCATGTCCTCGAGCGTTTGCATGAACACCTCCCTCTTCCGGTTCTCTATCTCTGTTATGCTCTTTATAACGCTCTCCTTCTCCTCCGAGATCTTCTCAACCCTCTCCCTGAACTCCTCAAACTCCTCGTAGAGGATTTCGAATTCCTCTATCGCTTTCAGATTGACAGGACCTATCGAGGAGATGCTTTCAAGTATTTCCTTCTCCCTGTCCTTGAGTGAAGATACGCTCTTCTTCTGGTAGATTTCCTTGTTCTCAAGGGACTTCCATGTTTTTTTGTGCTCCTCCCACTGTATGCGAAGGTTATCGAAGTTCGCCTCATACCTCGCCTTGTTTATCTTAAACCTGTTCAGTTCCTCCTGGAGATTCATCCTCTTGTCATAAGTCCCGCTTCTCTTATCCCTCAGGGCTTCGATCTCCTCCTTTATTTTTGCCCTTTTCCTTTCAAAATCAAAAGTCCCTGTTTCTTTCACCCCTTTTCTCATTTCCTTTAGCTTTTCTTTGAGTTCTTCAATTTCCATCCTGAGTATATGGTTCTCCTCATCCAGCTTCTCCTTCTCCTTGAGATATTTTTTGGTCTCCGGTTTCGCCTGCCTTATGTAATGCCCTCCGAAAACCGCTCCGGAAGTTTCGAATATGTCCCCGTCAATCGTTACCATCCGGATGCGGTTCTTTTCCGCTATCTTCTTCGCCTTGTCTATATCGTTAACACAGGCCGTCCTTCCGAACACGTATTCCACAACGGGAATGTATTCCCTGTCATGGTGTATTAATTCCGATAACCAGCCTAGGGTTCCCTGCGGGAGAGATGGTTTAGGGGAAGAACGTATCTTGTCCAGGGGGAGGAAGCGAGCCCTTCCTATCTTCTCCTCCTTCAGGTATTTCACACAGTGTATCGCCGTTCCCAACGTATCGACAACTATATCATTCATGTGCGTTCCCCCGGCGACCTCGGCCGAAACCCTGTATTTATCAGGAACTATTATTAGATCCTTTACGAAACCATGAACACCCTTCAATTCGAGAACAGGTTTCAGGTGGTCGGGTGTTCCCTTCATCGTGCTCAGGTTCTTCACCATCTCGGTCAGACGTTCGATCTCCCTTTCATTTGAGCGGATGAGATTTTCTTTGCTGTCCAGCGAAGACTCGATCTTCGAAATCTTCTTTGTTATTTCCACCTGGTCCTTTTTCATAACCTCTTTCATGAGGCTTTCCATCTCTCTGTCCTTCTCCTCCATCTCCCTGTCTATTCCCTTGATCTCCTTTTCCAGTTTTTCCAAGCCTCCCTCCTTCTCCTCTATGTTTTTTTCGAGAGACCCTATGTTCTTCTCAGAGGACGTGAACTCTTTCCAGACTATCGTGGATTTAACCAGTTCGAGCTCATTGGTGAGGTTCCTGTACTCCAAAGCGGAATCCCTGTCCTTCCTCATTTTTTCTATTATCTCCTCCTTCTGTTCCAGTATGATTTCCGCTTCCCTTACCTTCTCCTCGACCTTTTCGAGCTGTTTCAAGGCATGGTTCCTCTTCTCATCATACTCCTTTATCCCGGAGATCTCATCTATTACCTCTCTCCTCTCAACAGGGTTCATCTCTATCACCTTTGTCACATCCCCCTGTCTTATCATGTTGTGCCCTCCTGGGTTCATCCTGGCCTGTATGAATATGTCAAGGATTCGCTGGCGTGTCGATATTTTCCCGTTCAGTTTGTAGGAAGAAATCCCTGCCTTGTTCAATCGTCTGCTAACGCTGATCTCTTTCTCATCAAAGGGTAGAACCTTGCTGCCGTTGGAAAACATGAGATTGACCTTTGCGTAATCGGAAGGTTTTTTGTTCTTGCTTCCGTGAAATATCAAGTCCTGCGCCTTCTTCGCCCTCAGATGTTTTGGAGAGGTTTTTCCCAGAACAAAGGATATGGAATCCCCGACGTTAGACTTCCCGCACCCGTTTGGTCCTGTCACCACGGCGAAGTTCGAGGGAAAGGCCATGCTGGTCGGACGTTTGAATGATTTGAAACCCTGCAGAACAACCTTTTCCAATCTCACCATACCGATAACACCCAATATAATACTATGTTCTAAAACGTATTTATTTCTGCTCGACAACAACTCGATATGAAGGCTCTGTTGGACACGAATTTTCTCATGATACCCGGCGAATTCGGGGTTGACATACTCTCTCAATTGCTCGGTCTGGGTTACACAGAGGTCTTCACAATAGAACTCGTTATCCGCGAACTGGAGAGGCTCGCTGTTTCCAAGGGAAAGGAAGGAAGAAACGCAAGGATAGGACTGGAGTTCATAAGAAAGGGGGAAGTGGTTATTTTAAAGGCCGGAGGCTGGAAGGCGGATGATGAGATCCTCCGTCTGGCGAAGACCAAGGAATACATCGCGTGCACGCAGGACAAGGGACTGATAAAAAGGCTAAAGGATTCAGCCCTCCCTTTCATAACGCTCCGCCAGGGCAAATACCTGACAGAGTCAAAAAAGTGATGGGATGAAATACAAACTTGTTGTTTTTGACGTTGACGGAACGTTAATAGATAATATAGAATTTATATGGGTAACCCTCCACGAATTCTTCGATCTCCAGAATAGTCCTGAGAGGATAAGAGCGAAGGAGGAATTCCTCTCCAAAAAGATAATCTACCAGCAGTGGGCTGATATCGATACGGAGCTTCTTAAAAAACACGGAGCAAACAGGGAAACAATGCTGAAGGCGGTGGAGAGAGCAAAGGTGATGAGGGGAGCGATCGAGACCCTGAAGGCCTTGAAAGAGAAAGGAATCAAAACCGCAATAATATCAGGGAGCATTGATTTCCTCATAGAAAAACTGATCCCGGATTACGAAGAATTTTTCGATTACGTATTCATAAACAAGATTTCCTTCGACAGTAAAGGGGAGATCAGAGGAATAAAGGCAA
>WVZE01000035.1:0-194 GCA_011772645.1 Candidatus Aenigmatarchaeota archaeon
ACGTGATTACCTGTTAACACCCCCAGCTCCAGGCCAACCATCGCAAGTATCAGCTCAACCGTCCCCCTACCATTCATACCGAAACCTATTGTCAAAGAATCCTTTCTGTTTATACCACTGGAGTACGCCCCCGAGGACGCGCCCGCGATCTTTCCCAGGAAAGCAACCAGGAATATCGCGATAAACAAAACAGG
>WVZE01000035.1:252-1618 GCA_011772645.1 Candidatus Aenigmatarchaeota archaeon
CGCGATCTCCTCACTGACCATCAATCCCGCGAGGTACGCCCCTATGACAAAATGTATCCTCATTATCTCCGCGAAGAACGCGAAGAACAAGCCCACTATGATGGCGAACGTAAAGCCCCTGGTGGTCTGCCTCATGTACTTCGTAATTCTGGGATAAAGTTTGTATCCGATAAATATGGAGACCAGGAAAAACACGCTGGTTTCAGCCAGCGTTATGATGCCCTCGAAAAGGGTGAACTCCCCTATTATGACTGACTTGATGGCGACGGACAATATTATGAAGGACAGCATGTTGTCAACCATTGCCGAACCCATGATGGTGTAACCAATCCTCTTTTTGAGTATCTTGAGATCGTAAAGTATCCTTGATTTCGTGACCATGGACGTTCCTGATATCGCCGCTCCTATGAACAAACCCTGGAGGAATGTTCCTCCAAGACCGATTACCACCACCATCCCTAAAGCGAAAGGGACAACAGTTCCAAGAATTCCTATGAAAATCGCCGACCTGCTGACCTTGAACAGCTTTTTGGGATCGGTTTCGAGGCCCGCGTAAAACATCAAAAAGAACATACCGAGTTTAGCAAGTATGTCCAAGCCCTCTGTGTAGGTTACCATATTGAGTATCGGAGGCCCTATGATCAGCCCGGCAACAAGCTCGCCCAGTACGGGCGGAAGACCGATCCTTTTGGATAACTCTCCCGCTATCCATACCACAACAAGAAGAAACAGAATGCTCACTATCGGCAGATTCAATACCCTAAGAACGTTTTCAGTTAACTGAACCAACATTTAATTACCAATATAATATTGTCGCAGCCACCAAATAAAGTTTTAAGAAATCAAATGGACCGGTCGGGATTCGAACCCGAGGCCTCCACCATGCCAAGGTGGCGATCTACCACTGATCTACCGGCCCATATTAATACTAAATAACGGTCTTAATTTAAAAATAATTAACCGGGTCTATCTGATCATCGGCCTGATTTCTTTCAGAAATGATTTGTCCGGCTCGCGGATGCGAATGCCCATTTCTTCCAAGAGCTTCCGGTTCTCTTCCTTCAAGAGGTTATCCCTGTCAAGGCTCAGGAAGAAGTTTCTTCTCGCTTGTTTGTGCTTCGCAAGCAAACAGAGATCCGCATGTTCGGAGAGAGTGAGATCTTTCTCCCTGAAGATCCTCTCCCTCAGCTTCGCATACGTTCTCATCTCGGGCTTGCTCAGGGATTCGAGATCCCTGTCCATGTTCACGAAATGGAAGAGCTTCACCTTTCCCTTCTCCTCGAGCTCCCTGAGTTTCTGTATCTGGGGATGCCGGTGGTAGTATATCGCGCTAGCATTATCGAGCGTTATTGAAACCATGTTTAGT
>WVZE01000035.1:1624-4705 GCA_011772645.1 Candidatus Aenigmatarchaeota archaeon
CCATGTAATCCGCATACGCCTTCAGATCCCCGTTCTTAAGGGCTTCCTGTGCCTTGTTGTAGAGATCCGAAATCCTCAGAAGTTTCTGATCAGGGGTTTCCGGGACCTTTCCCGGTTCCACCGGTTTAACAACACCGCCGAATATCTCTGAGATCGCCTGATCAAGGGTTTCCTGCATGGTTATCTGATTCTCATATGCAAGAATCACCCTCTTGAGTTCTGGAAGCGTCCCCCTCTCAGTTGCCTCCAGGTATAGCGGTTCTATGTATATTATCGAGTTCTCCACGGGTATTATCAGCGTGTTCCCCCGGATGACAGAGGACCCTGCCTGCGACCATAGCGTTATTTTCTGGGAGATCTCCGTATCCTGGTCTATCCTCGCCTCGATCTGCATGGGTCCGTAGGTGAGAACCTGTTTCGAGAACTGATAGACGAGGAGCTGCCCGTAGTCAGGGAAATCGGACTTGGCAGCCATCCAGGCTATGAGATTTTCCTTGTTCTTCGGCGTGAATGGGATCATCATGATGAACTCCTCCCTTTCCTTCTCAGGCAGCTTCATTATTATGTAATAGGGCTGCATCTCCTGCCTTCCTCCCCTGTAGATCTCATCTGGAATAACCCACGCATCCTCCTTGCTGTAGAAGACAGAGGGTTCTTTCATGTGATAAATCGAATAAAGTTCGGCCTGGATCCGGAAAAGATCCTCTGGGTAGCGAATATGCTTCTGGAGATCCTCGGGCATCTCAGAGAAGTCCAGGAAGAGGTCAGGGAAGATTTTCGAGTAGGTTTTGATGAGCGGGTCCTNNCATACGCATCCACCACGATCTTTACGGAATTCCTTATGTAATTGAAAACTATCCCCGCATCTATGGGCTCGGAATAGGGATAGGTATTCGTTATGGTGTAGCTATCGATTATCCAGTAGAGCTTCCCTTCTGAAACCACAACGTACGGATCCCTGTCATAAATCAGGAAAGGAGCGATCCTGTTCACCCTCTCCTTTATGTTCCTGTAGAGAAGTATTCTGCTTTCCGGCTTGAGGGAGCCCGAAACAAGAAGCTCTATAGACCCGAACTTAACAGCGTAGACAAACCTCTTGAACATGTCCGAGAGCGTCACTCCTCCCTCCCCCTCGTAAGATGTGTAGATATTTCGATCACCGCTCGGGTAATCGAGCTCTTCCGTGGTTGTTTTTACGAGTACGTAGTTGGAGGAACCTTCCCCGTAATAGATTTCAGGTCTTTGAATCTCGATGTAATCAGATGTGGGAGGTATGTCTTTAACGTAGAATTCAGGGAGTCCTTCCTTCGAGACCCTGTCCACGGGATTCATGACGACCCCGTGTCCGTGCGTGTACACCATATGAGTGTTCACCCAGGTCTGAGCATTCTCCGGGAGGTTCCGTATGTCCATCCCTCTTGCGGATAGCATGACCTGTTTGTACTCACCGTCAAGATCGTACCTGTCTATATCCACGTCCCAGAAGCGGTAGTACGTCCTGAACAACTGAAGTTGATTGTAGGTCTGGACGAGAGGCCTCCAGTCCCAGAGGCGTATGTTGCTTATGGTCTCACTGTTTTCATCGATGTCCTCCATTGTAAGGTTATAGGAAATCGGAAAAACCTTCTCTGAGACTTCCTTTAGGTTGTACGCCTCAAGCGTATGCTCGATGTTCCTCTCTATGTAGGGCTGCTCCAGGTTGAATTCGTTCGGGGCGACAATGAATGCCTGCGTAACTCCCAAAGCCACCCCTCCCAGGATTGATATTCCCACCAACACGCCAATCCCCATCAGAGGAGTCTTCCATTTCCCTCTCTTGACGTTCAAAAGGAACAGCAAGCCCACTATCCCCGACATCACGGAGAGTATGGTTATCAAGGGAAGGGTAACAGCGAGGTCGGTGTATCCCGCCCCGAAAACCACTCCTGTTTCTGACAGGAGCAGGCTGTATCTCGCGAGATACATCCCAAAGGATATGATGAAAAAAAGCAGGGCGAGCAGGAAGCTGGTATGAGGGGTTGATTTTTTCAGAACCCTTGCGAAATCCATTGTATACCCCAGTCCTCCAGTAACCTCCTCATCCTCCACGATTCTTTTTTCTATCCTGAACGATTTCGAGAAAAACAGGTAAGAGAGGAAGGTCAGAACTGTTGTGAGCACGATCGTAACGAACAAAAAGCCGAGTATGTACGTATAAAAGGGGAGGACAAACACATAGAAAGCGACATCCAGACCGAAAACAGGATCCATCACGCCAAAAACACTCGGGTTTGCGAACTTCAGGAAAACCTCCCAGTTGGAGAAGGCGATCCCGAGCATGAGAGCGAACAGGGCGGCGAGAAGAAGAAGCATCTTTTCGATCCCCTTTGCTCTCCCCCTCTCGGATTTCTTCAGCGAGAGCCTCTTCGCGGCCTTTATGTTAACCACAGCGAAAACAAGGAACGAGAAACCAAACATCGCCCCCAGCGTAACGCCCGTGAACAACATCTTGAGGAAAACCTGATCGTATCCCACGCTCGAAAACCAGAACCAATCGCCGAATATGTTCATGATCCCCGAGAACAGCATCAGAATTGCCAGAATAATAATGAAAACTATGTTCCCCTTTTTCATAAAAACCACTTACTAACATATCTGGTAACCAGATATATAAATTCCTAACTGCCCATTGCCTCAACGAACTTCCTTACACTCCTATCGAATGTTTTCTCCGCTTCCGGAGGGAACAGACATGCAGGAATCTCCTTGGCCTCCCTGTGGTGGCGGATACACTCGCAGCACATCCCCTTTCTCTCACATCCCGGATACGAGCACGTGCACTCCGAAAAATTCTTCTCACGATTCACACATTCCATCAAATCACCCAGTAATTTTTGATTTTATAACTTAAATTATTTAAAACCTAAAAACCGCTATCAAGAGCCTCTTTCCACTCTTCTATCACCAGAGGGGTCAAATTTCAGGAAAACTCACTTTTTGGTTAAAATTTATTTTACAGAAAGTATATAATTTAGTATATATTTTACAAAGATTATATTTTTAAAAACATTTTAAATAAAATATATTATTTTATATATAATT
>WVZE01000035.1:4833-9770 GCA_011772645.1 Candidatus Aenigmatarchaeota archaeon
CTTCTTATTTTGAATAATGTGCGCTCTGAAGTCTCGTTTTTTCTTGTTAATATCCATAATTCTGTGTTCGGAATCTCTAGGTAATCTATAGCCTTATCAACTCTACATGGACCACATTCCATCGCTATCTGTCGATTTTTCTTGGTAGCTAGGACATCAACAATGCTTCCTCGAATATTAATTTCAAATCCCTTTATATTGAACCCTCTATCCTTGAGAATTCCTATGGCTGCTTGTTTTATATCCTGTTGAGGACCCTTCATTTTCATTTTCGATTTTTTAATATCTTTCTCTTTTAACCTTTCTTGCTTGATAGATATCGCTTTATTATCAATAAAACCTGCTATTGCTATTTCATTTTGTAGGTGTAGATAACGGAAATCCCCTTGGAAAAATATACCCATTATCCTTTCAACACTCTCGAAAGATGTATTATATATCTTAAATAGATCTTCATCTTTCATGCCCTTTACCTTTCAATTTTTCTTTCTTGTCCCATGTACTTACAAGCTCTCTAAGCTCATCCGGAGAGAACTGCAAATAGTGAGAGGTAGTAGCGATATTGGCGTGAGACATGTACATCTGGAGCTTTCTTAGATCCTCAGCAGTCTTCACGTTCGTTCTAACCTGGTGAACTGCAAAGCTATGCCGTAAATGGTGGGGATGAAGCTTTTTCAAACCGACTCGCTCAATACCTACCTGTTTCCCGAGTTTCCTGATAAGCTTGAAAACATATTGCCTGGTAACGGGAAATAGTTTACCTTCTTTTATCCCTTTCCTTACGCCCTTTAGGGTAACTTCTCCGTCCACATAGGCCCTAAGAAGACGCATGGTTCCGCTGTCAACAGGCTTTAATTCCTTTATAGGTTTCTTTCTTTTTAGTATGGTAAATATGATTTTGTTCTCTTCCCATATTATATCATCTACAGTAAGGGCTAGGACCTCTGATACTCTCCTTCCACATCTGTACATGATCTGTAGAATCAGGCGATCCCTGAGATTCGTGGTTGCTTCCAGAAGAAGATTCACTTTTTCCTCGGGCAAATATCCCTTCAAATCCTTCATTGTTTGGGATGCAAATTCCACCATATTTAATTAGTTTACATTACTTATATATAAAGTTTACATTACATAGGATTTTAGTTAACAAAATGACGAAAAGTAAACCAGAGGATTTTGGAACGTGTTTTTTATAACATGTTTCGATCGAATGGTATACCTCTCACAAAGAGATACGCCATAAAAAATAAGTGTTTGAGATCAAATTCTATTTCTTTTCCTTTTTGGCCTGTTTTGCCTGTCTGCTGTATTTCCCCTCTACCTGGATCAGCTTCTTCTTCATTGCCTCCAAATTGTGAGCGATATCCCAGCCGTCATCCGTGAGTTTCACTCCCTTGATCCTGCCTTTTTTGTCGAATACGACGAGCCCCATGTTCTGGAGGACGTCCAGGATCTTTATGGTGTGAGAATACGTGCAGTCCGCTTCCTTCGAGAGAATGGTGGCGTACACAGGGATCTTGGAGGTCTTCAATGCCAGGAGAATCCTAGCTGGCTTCTCCCTCAAAAATAGGTCCTCCAATACCGGTTTTTGTCCCTTCGCATTAGCCATGCTTAATTTATGACGCAAGGAAATATAAATGTTACTGTTTCTATGTTTTTTAATAACACCGTTAAATTATACCTTTTTTAAAAAATACTTCTTATTAGATACTTTTTAATAATTATTTTTAATTATATTCTTTTTAAAATATACACTGAATAATATAAATTATTAATTTCGCAAAAAAGTGAGAGTTCGGAGGGAAAGTGGGTGAAAAGGTGGAAAAACAGGAAAAATCGATATCTATAGAGCTTATTTTGAGTTCAGATTACTCTTCCTGCCTTTCCCGTAAAACATCTCCTTCCATCCTTTTCCGTAAAATTTCTCAAAAAATTGAAAAAGATCATGGTCTACTCCTACTTCGAAACCGTGCTCTATCGCTTTATTTTTAAATATTTTTAATAACTCTTCATAAGTATATTCAGTTCCTATTTCAATTCCTAATTTTTCAGCTGCAAATTGATCAAGCTTCTTTCTGAGTGGTCCTTTACAAAAGTTAATTTCAGGATAGCTACGGCAAACATTACATTCATCATCAACCGTATCTGTCAACAAAATCGGGTAAACAATATGTTCGATCCAATCGTACTTTATCTCTCTTCTTAGTCTACCTTCTCTTAAAAAACATAAGTATAGGTCTGCTACATGATGTCCACGTACATGTTTTACCTTTACCGTTTCCATAATTAAAGTAATAATAAGTAAATAATTTATCGTTTAAACTCAACTTTTTATATTTTCGAAACAATAACACAGAATGAGCGAATTTGGGACGGTGATCTCGACTTTTGAGGGGCCCTGCACGAGGAAATTCTCCTTCGTGATCAAGAAGGATCAGGTGGTGAAACGCGGCCAGTTCGTTCAGGTTCCTGTTGAGGGAGGGAAACTGATAGGAAGGATCGCGGACGTTTTCAAAACCAATCGTTATTTTATGAGGCCGGAGAGCGTGGAGAAATACGAATCCTCCAAGCCCATGGAGGAGATCTTTCCTGTGAACAACTGGGAGTATCTGGTCGCGGATGTCGTCCCATTAGGGGTTTACGGAAAGGAGGGGATGTTCGAGGAGGTTTCTTTTCCGCCTTCCCCTGGTGTGAGGGTCCACGAGCCCGATCACAAAATACTCCATAAATTCCTGGGCCTTGACAACAAGGGTTTGGAAATCGGGGAGCTCCCATACCATAACGTGAAGGTCAGGGTTAACCTAACTAAACTTCTCCAAAAACACTTTGCGATCCTCGCGATTTCAGGAGCGGGAAAATCCTATCTCGCCTCTGTCCTGCTTGAGGAACTGCTGAAGAGGACAAGGGAAGAGGGACAGATAGGGACGGTGATTGTTGACACCCACGGCGAATACGTCTCGTTCGCGGAGGATCCGAAGTTTTCGGACAGGATAGGGGTTTTCCCCGCGAATGAGATAAGGATAGGCCTTCCGAACTTAACTTCCCACCAGATAGCTGAATTCCTCCCGAAGCTTTCCACTGTCCAGGTAAGGGAACTGACAAGATTCCTAAGGGAGATGAAATCCGGAAAAAAACATTTCGGAATCAGCGAGCTCATACAGGTGATAGAGGAGGATGAGAAGGCGAAATCAGCGACCAAGGACGTGCTGGTTTCTGTTCTTTACGATCTTATGGAAACGGGCCTGTTCGGGGCATCGGACTACCCGCTGGCAAAGGAGATCGCACAGCAAGGAAAGATCTCGATAATTGACCTTTCCCCCTTCATAAGCTCCCGGAAGAAGCAGATGGTTGTCGCACATATCGCTCGAAGGCTCTTCAACGGAAGGAGAGATTCGAAAGTCCCTCCTTTCCTTCTCGTTCTGGAGGAGGCCCACCAGTTCGTCCCGGAGACCGCCAAAGCGGAGAATGCGATCTCAAGAGGGATCGTCCAGACCATAGCAAGGGAGGGAAGGAAATTCCACGCCTCCCTCTGTTTGATCTCCCAGAGGCCCATCCAGCTCTCCACAACCGCTCTCTCCCAGTGCAACACGCACGTGATTCTTCGAGTGACGAATCCCTACGATCTCGATCACATAGGGAGGTCGGCCGAAGGGATCACGAGAGACCTCCAGAACCAGATATCGGGCCTTCGCGTGGGAACGGGCCTGATTATCGGGGAGAGCGTGAACTTCCCGATCTTTGTTAAAATACGGAAGCGCGAGTCCAGGGAATCCAAAAGAGGGATTCCCCTTGAGGAAGCGGCGAAGGAATTCTCAGAACGGGCGAAACAGAGGAAAGAGGACGCGAAATCCTTTATGTGATGACATGATTTCTGTAAAGAAGATCCGGGAGGTAGAGAAAAAGGCAGAAGCGATGGGGATATCGGAAGCGATCATGATGGAGAACGCGGGGGCGAACGTCGCGAGGATCCTGAATGAAAAAATCGGTTTGAAGGGAAAGCGGATTCTCGTTTTCTGCGGAACGGGGAACAATGCGGGGGATGGTCTGGTTTTCGCGAGGCATTCGCTTGTGTATGGAGCGAAGGTTGATGTTTACTTCGTAAAGGATCCGAAGATCCTGAGGAGCGATATAACCAGAAAGAACTTCGGGATCCTGGGGAATATAAAATCCCTGGGGAAGCCCGTTAAATTCTACGTAAAAAATATCCCGAGAATGAAATATGACATACTCGTTGACGCTCTCCTGGGAACAGGACTGAAGGAGATCGTGAGTGAGGAATACGCGAAAGTTATAGAGAAGTTCAACTCAATGGAGGGATTCAAAACCTCGATAGACTGCCCCTCAGGGATAAACTCGGATAACGGGAAGCTGATGGGTTCCGCGGTGAAACCCGATCTCACCATAACCCTTCACGACCGGAAGAGGGGTTTGAATCCGGGGAATTCTGGAGAAATAATAATAACGGATATGGGAATTCCGAAAATCTAGAACATCTCCTTCTCCACTTCCTCTATCAGTTTGTTTATCTCTTTACCTACGTAGCCCTTTGATTTCAAAACCTTCTTTATCTCCGATTTTGTGAATCCCCTGTACATATAACCTCTGATGACCTCCTGGAGTTCGTATCTCCCAAGCTTTTTCACCTCGCTCCTTTTCTTATATCTATCCACGAGCAGATAGATTGTTGTGAGAACGAATACGATTATCCCGAAGAACGTGAGCGAAGGGAAGGGCTCCTCCCTGCATTCAGCTGTTTCTTCCGGTTTCAGCCTTCCTGTCCCGCAGAGATTGACATCGTTGCATTCCCTTGTCTTCAGATTGAGCTCGTTGCATTCCGACCAGGCCGAGCACATCCAGTATTCCTCGCAGGCAGGGGGGGTTTCTATTCCTTTGCACTCGCCGCAGTCAAGGCTGCACTCGTAACAGCTCTCGTAAAG
>WVZE01000038.1:0-38995 GCA_011772645.1 Candidatus Aenigmatarchaeota archaeon
CCGCAGTCGGAGTTCTGGGAGCATACGGGCTCTGAACAAAGGATCGGGGTGTATCCTGGATCGCCCCGTTTGAAGAGTGCGATGTTGTTATCGTTCCCTATGTTATAGGTAATTCCGCCATATGTCTCTCTGAGAGCATACTGGTTGGGCTCCTCCGTATAGGGAAAACAAACATTTGAAACCAGAACATTATCGCTTTCAACCACCTCTATTCCACCCCTGTCTGAGTAGAGGACGCCGTTCTTATTGCTGGTAAAAACGGACACGTTTTCTGAATTTTCAATTTTTACGCATGTCCTGCTGCCTTCATAAATGGAATAGTATAAATTGACATTATTGGAATTCTTGATCTCTATGGTCGTGTCAGTGGGCTCTCCGGCACCATTGAAGGCATACACACAAATAGGTTCATTGGTGTTTTCAATAAGCAGTGCACGACTAACATCTCCCAAACCGCGCTGCCTTGCCAGAAGTCCGTAGTGACTCCCTCCTCCGTTGTCACTTATCCTGAATCGATGATATCCGAGAAATGCGTCTACTTCACTCCCATAAGCGCCTGCCATTACGTTCCTGGTAACAGAGTTCCTTCCAGCCCGCCATTCGATGGGTGTGAAGCCCGGACCACCCGGTACCTCAAGATGCATATCTGTGTTCACGCTTAGCGAAGAAATTATCGTGGTCGCATCCTTGTCATTTTCCGTGGTCAGTATAATGGTCTCCCCGGAAGGAGTCCAGGAGCTGTGGGGAATGATTCTTGAGAAAATATCGCCCACTCCGACCATTTCAGTTCTACTCTTAAGCACGATCGTATCGCTGACAGTGTATATTCCTCTTGGAAGGAGTATCTTGTCATAGTTTTCGATGGCATAATTCAGGGCACTTGTATCGTCTGTCACGCCATCGCCCATTGCAGAGTAGCTGCCCATCTCTTTCACATTCACTGCATCTGCATCCTCGAACGAGGGGAATGTGTTTTCATCCCACCTGTGCTTTTTGACCAGGCTGTCAATGAGCTGGCTCGTGGTTACATCTACATTCTCGGTTTTAGATCTGTACTCGTTTGTGTTAAGGACGCCGTCAATAAGATTCGTTTCCTTGTAATTGATGTAAACGTATTCCTTTATGTGGGTCCAGCCCTGGCTGTCTGTTATGTCCCAGCCGTTCGCAACAGAATCAGCACCTTTGACGTACACATCCCTCATATAGAGATTCTTGCCGTCTTCAAATATCTGGCCACCGTTTGTTTCTATCAACCCGTCAACCAGGCTGAAGCCTCCCCTGGCCCGGCGCACGGCGCCGTTTGTAATACTTCCTGTAGTCGTAACGATATGAAAGCCCGCCACGAGAACAGGGCTTGCTGTACGGCTGCCCAGGTAGAACGCAGCATCATCCTGGTTCTTGAATGTGCTGCCGAAAATATATCCATGTCCGTTGTAGCCGTAGTAGTATTCACCTTCACTAAAGCAGGGTTCCGTACAATTATAAGGCTCTCCATAAAAACCGTATTTACCTCCCTCAACCTCGACATTGTATGATGCCCCGCCGAGAGAGCCGAACATGCCCACACCGGCAAAAGCGCCGGTCGCATCTATCCTGGTGTCCTCGATAGCGGACCCCTGCGCACTAGAATGCTGTATGCCAATTGCTCCCGGATTTCCACTGAGGTCTATGTCAATCCCTCTGAAAATCTGGTTGAATGATATGTCATTCTCTCCGCACTCCGGCCAGTTGTAGCCATACCTAGGGTCCCAATGTCCGGCATGTGCCCAATACAAAATCACAAACTGCGGGTTTTGCGGGTCAGAGAACTTGTTGGTATTCTCATTGAGCTTTATTATTGGCCTTCCAGCGCCCTTGGTCGAACCAACCAGCACATTCGGCTCTGGTTCGCCACGGAAAATCGCATGATATTCCTGCTCGCAATATAGTGTGTCCGAAACCAGGTAGACCGCCCTTTCTCCGTTTTCCTGATTGGGAAAGAAGGCAACAAGCTGGTGATCCCGGGAATCGTTTATCGCCTTCTGCAGTGCCACAGTTGAGTCCTGCACACCAGTTGGGTCAACGGGGTTGCCGTTCCAGCCGTCATAAAGGGTCACATCCAGCACACCGATCTTGATGAGCTCGTTGTCTTGAGCTCCAATCTGGATTATGTGGTCCGGCAGTTCAGCCTCGAGTGCTTCGGATTGCGCAGAAATGATCAAAAACATGAAAAGGCTGCATATTACTAGCCGGTTGCTGCTCATTTTTGATAATCTGTATGTACTTCTCTTTAATTCGGAAAACCCCATCATTCTCATATTAATATAAATGTTGTGTTGTCTTTTATTTGACCCATTTCTCCAGACCCTTTCCTTCGGGCCTCCCTTTCCCCAGGTCAATAGTCATGCCGTCCCTCGCGGCGATCGTTTTCACGCCCGTTTCCTTCTCGATCCATTTGGCCTCCCTTTCAGGCTTTGCCTTCAGCATCTTCATCCCGAAGTGCTGGATTACGGCGAGCGAGGGCCTGACCTTACCGATAAGCTTCACTGCCTGGTTGGAATTCATGTGTTCCGGCCATTCGACGTTTTTCGGTCTCAGCACGTTCAGAACGAGGTAATCACACCCTTCGAAATGTTTTTCCTGCCCCTCGAAATACTCCCCGTCCCCCGCGTATCCCAGGGTTTTCGACCCCCTGAAAACTAAACCAAGGGCTTTGGTCTCTCCGTGCTTGGTTGGCGTTGCTTCTATCTCTATTTTCCCGATCTTCGTTTTATTCCCAGGTCCGAGTATTTCATAGCGGTCGAGGAATTTCAGGTGATATGGGGAAACAGCCGGCCTGTAAGAATCCCCTCCCTTTATCGCGAATTCACTCCCTATAAGAACCCCTCTCTTCTTCATCGCTCCCTGAGCCATGGATTCTATTACCATTTCCGCGTCCGTGTAGTGATCCGTGTGGGCATGCGAGACAACTACGCCAGTTAATTTCCGCAAATTAACTCCATACTGCTTTGCCCGGACTAGCGCTCCCGGCCCGGGATCTATGTGTATCAGCTCGTTGTCCATCTCCAGAACAAATCCTCCCGACGCCCGGATCTGCGTCATTATCACGATCCTTCCGCCCGCGGTCCCCAAAAACGTGATTTTCATGGAACTAATTTTGTTTCCCGTATTATTAAGTTTGATGCCGAATCTGTTACTTCTTTCTTTGAGAAAAGTTATCGCACGCCTGAAACCCAGGGTCCCAGACATCTCCGAGATTGTTTGCGCACTCCAGGTCACCCGGAACTTTGCTCCTGAAGAATACACAATCCTTACACCTTGCATCGAATCTCATGATATCCCAATTTATTTTTATTTCATTCTTTTATATATGTGATTATGAAACTCAGAAATCTCATTCTCGAGTACGCCCTGCAGAACGCGATATTCTACAAGGGGAAGGCAAATCCTTCCGCTGTCCTGGGAAAGATTATCTCCCAGAGTCCGGAGGCAAGATCCAACATAAAGGAAACGAGATCGCTGGTTGAGCAGACCGTAAGGCAGGTCAACCTCATGAGTCTGGACGAGCAGAGGAAGGCCCTCAGGAAGCTCGCCCCTGAAATGCTCGAAAGGGAGGAAAAGAGGCAGGAGGGCTTGTCCGATCTCCCTGATGCGAAGGAAGGGTTACGTACGCGCTTCGCCCCCTCCCCCACCGGTCCTTTGTCAATAGGACAGTTCATGCGCGCAGTCTTCCTTTCGCACGCCTACGCCAGGAAGTACAAGGGGAAGTTCATCGTGCGGGTGGAGGACACGGACGCGAAGAAGATCGAGCCCGGGGCGTACGAATGGATAAAGGAGGATCTCATCCGGATGGGAACGAAATGGGATTCGCTTGTTCTCCAGTCCGATCGCCTTTCGCTCTACCACAAATTCGCGAAAGAGATGATCGAGCTTTCGAAGGGATACGTCTGTTCATGCTCGCCCGAAAATTTCAGGAAGCACAAGCTCTCGAAAAGGGAATGTCCCTGCAGGGCAAACGACAAAAAGAAAAATCTCGAACTCTGGAACGCAATGGTAAGGGGCGAACTGGAGGAGGGATCGGCTGTCTTGCGATTCATGGGTAACATGAGCGATCCGAACCCCGTCCTTCGCGATCCACCGTTACTCAGGATAAACAAGGCGAAACACCCGTTGAAGGGGACTAAGTTCTCGGTCTGGCCTTTGTACAACTTCGCGTGCGTTGTGGATGACCATGACCTCGAAATCACGCACGTATTCCGCGGGAAGGAGCACGAGCACAACACCGAGGTCCAGAAAAGGATAGCTGACGTTTTCAAATGGAAATTCCCGAACGTTATAAACTTCGGGATGATCCGCTTCCCGGATGAGAAAATACACACGAGGGATATCAAAGAGATGATCGCGGAAGGGAAAGTGAAGGGATGGGACGATCCAAGGCTTCCAACGATACGCTCTTTGCTCAAGAGGGGGTTCCAGCCCGAGGCGATAAAATCCCTTGCTTTACAGTGCGGACTCTCGAAGAATGACATCGAGCTGAGCTGGGAAAACCTGGACACGCAGAACCGGAAGCTCATCGATCCAATCGCGAATCGGTACATGGTCGTGATCGAACCTGTTAAATTATCCATAGATAACGCCCCTGAGAAGCACGAGGTGTTCGAGCCCCTACATCCCGATCATGCCGACAGGGGGAAGAAGAAAATCCCTCTCAACCACTCGAGGATTTACATTTCGAAGGATGATCACAAGGTCTTCTCCGGCAAGTTTATCCGCCTGAAGGGATTGTACAACATCACGCTAGGTAAGAGGCCGAGATTCTCGGACGATCTCCTCATAAAGGAAATGCCCAAGATCCAGTGGGTGAGCGAGCCGAACGTGAAGGTCCGCGTGGTTAACAGGGACGGAACGCTAGAAGGCCTGGGAGAACCGGAACTGACTAACACGAAACCCAACGAGCTGATCCAGATGGAGAGGATCGGGTTCGGAAGGATTGATTCGAACAACCGGAGGGAAGTCGTGGTTTATTTTGCGCACAAGTAGGAAATATTACACTGTAATGTTCCGAAAGCTCTACAAAATCCCCAAAAGATCAAACAAACCCAAACCCCTACCTCTAAGTTCCACGAACTCCGCGTACTCAACCCCAGCGAGCTCCTTCGCCTTCTCCTTTGCGTCATGGATCGTCCCAAGGGAATCTATCAGACCGATTTCAATCGCGTCCTTCCCCAGAAACACATCCCCGCTTGATATCTGATCTACCTGTTCCTGGGATAAATTCCTTGTCTTCTTTATGTCATCCAGGAAGTACTTGAATATCTCATCGATCATGTATTGGAGTTTCTCCCTCTCCTCCTCTGTGATGTTTCGAAAGGGAGTTCCCGTGTCCTTCCTCTCCCCTGAGGTTATCTGCTCATACGTGATTCCGTATTTTTCGAACAGCTGGGAAAACTCGAGATACGAGGCAGTCGCCCCTATGGATCCCGTCAGGGTTAACGGATCAGCCATTATGTGGTCACAGGATGAGGCTATCCAGTACGCCCCGCTCGCCGCGATGTCCCCCATCCAGCACACTGTTGGTTTTTCCATACGTTTAAGAGCATAGGCTATCTCCCTGGAAGCGACAGCAGATCCTCCGGGAGAGTTTATCTCGAAGAGGACGCCACGTATGGTCGGATCCTCCTCTGCCTTTTCTATTATGGAAAGCATTTCCTCTGGTGTGGTTGTTTCGAAAAGGAAGGAGGGAGATGAGGTTATCGTCCCCTTCACGCGGATCACAGCGACCGTGCTCCCGAAGGAGACCAAAGAAAACATTCCGGCAACAAAGATAACGACCGCGGCCCCGATCAGCAGGCCCAGGAGGAACTTCCCGTAGTTTTTCATAACAATCGTTTGTATATCTTACTTAAATGTATTGGCGGAATTATTAAAAGTGATGTTATGATCTGCCTGGGAATAGAATCGACTGCTCACACCTTCGGGATCGGAATCTGTGATGATAAGGGAAGGATTCTCGCGAACGAGAGGTCTGTTTACAAGCCAAAGAAGGGCTGGGGGATCGTCCCCATGGAAGCCGGGAAGCACCATGAAGAGACGAGGGACGGGGTTCTCAGGAAGGCTCTTGAAAAGTCCGGAAAGAGAATGGAGGACGTTGACCTGATAACCTATTCCAGGGGACCGGGCCTCCCTCCGTGTTTGTACAAGGGCATGGAATTCGCGAAAAACCTCGCCGGCGAAAACAAAATCCCTCTGATAGGGGTGAACCACTGCGTTGCGCACATAGAGATCGGAAGACTGACCTCAGGGTTTAAAGACCCTGTGGTTGTTTACGTTTCCGGCGGAAACACGCAGATCATTTCCTTCTCCGAATCTCGCTACCGCGTGTTCGGGGAGTGCATGGATATTGGAATTGGAAACGCGCTCGACAAGTTCGGTCGTTCGGTGGGGCTCGACTTTCCTCAGGCCCCTAAAATCGAGCAGCTCGCCAAGAAGGGGAAATGGATCGATCTTCCCTATGTGGTGAAGGGGATGGATCTTTCCTTCTCAGGAATCGTGACCGCCTGCCTGAACAAACACAAGTCAGGCGAACCACTCGAAAACCTCTGTTACTCGATCCAGGAGGTTTTCTTCTCCATGCTCACAGAGGTAACTGAGCGTGCGCTCGCCCACCTGGGGAAGGATCAGGTTTTGCTTACGGGAGGCGTTGCGGCGAACCTCCGCCTGCAGGAAATGCTGAACAAAATGGCGAAGGAAAGGAAAGGAAAATTCGCAGTCGTCCCCCGCGAACTGTCAGGCGATAACGGAGCAATGATCGCCTGGAATGGGTTGATCGCTCACAAATCCGGACAAAAAAGTTCGAGAGATGTTGATTCAAGATGGAGAACTGATGACGTAGATGTTCCGTGGGTAAAGTAATTTAAAATGGGTATACTCCTACTTTTCTTGCTTGGCATATATCTATAAATTTACCAATTGACTCATCCGCTTCAGGTCCTGATACTAAAAGTTTCAATTGACGGTCACCACTTAGTTCTTCTTTGGGTTCACCTACAATCACCAGACTTTCTTTGGTTTCATGATCCTTTATAACGCCAGTGTCATAATTTTCTCTTGACCTGGGATGATATTGAGGATTGAATTTTTCCCCGAATGACTCGTTGAGCCCTTTTATCACAGCAGTGGTGTTAAGATTGAGTCGATAAGTTCTTCCTCTGGGCATTATCAATCACCTCGAATTGCTTATTTTGACAGGAAATTTTATATTCTTTTTCCCCAGGTTTTTCCGGGGCGAACCAAATTTAAATCCTGTCTGCAATTTCTATGTATGAAAATCGCAATCCTCTCGGACTTCCATTTCGGTTTCGGGACAGGGACGGAGAGGGAGGAAGATCCCTACGAGGCGGTGAGGGAGGCGATCGAAAAGGCGAAGGATTCCGACCTGATACTTCTCGGAGGGGATGTTTTTGACACCAGGAATCCGAACGCGGAGGTTCTTGCGAGGGCGATGGAACTGCTAGTGAAAGCTCTGCTCAGGAAGAGCGGAACCAGGCTCGTTAAGGGTCTGGGAAAGGATATTTCGAAGGTCTCGGAGATCGCGCTCATGGGAACCCCGATCGTCGCGATACACGGGACGCACGAACGAAGGACGAAGGGCCTGCTGAACCCGGTAGAGGCGCTCGAGAAGGCTGGATTCCTTGTATACCTCCACTGCAACGGGGTGGTTTTCGAGAAAAACGGGGAGAAAGTCGCTGTTCACGGCATGTCAGGAGTTCCGGACCAGTACGCCGAATCCGTTCTGAAGAACTGGAACCCGAAGCCTGTCGAGGGCTTCAACATCTTTATCCTCCACCAGTCTATCACTGAATTCCTTTACGCCCCGCACACGCTGGACCTGAATATCCTCCCGAAGGGTTTCGATTTGTATGTGAACGGGCACATACACGAGCCAAGGAAGGCCGAATACTCCGGGAAACCCCTCCTCATGACCGGTTCCCTGATACCCACCCAGCTGAAGGAGGAGTCCACCAAACCCAAGGGATTCTGGACCTTTGAGACCAAAACGCTTGAAACCCGCTGGATACAGCTGGGTAACCAGAGAAAGGTTTACTACAAAACGTTCGAGAACCCGGATCTCGAAACGATCGAAAGGGAAATCAAAAAGATCCTGGAGGAGGAGCAAAGGAAGAAACCAATAGTGAGAGTGAATCTGAAGGGGAAGGTCAAGGATACGCTAACGAGTGAGATAGAATCGAAATTCGGGGATAAGATACTCATCTCCTTCAAGAGGGAGGTCCCGAAAAGCGAAATCCCGACCAGAACCCTTGAGGAGCACAAGCTGTCCGTGGAGGAAATGGGCAGGAAGTTTCTTCTTGAAAACCTTGAAAAATCCGGCCTGGATCCGAAAACATTCGAGAACGTCTTTGAGCTGCTCGTTGAGGGCAAGAATGAGGAGGCAACGGAAAGATTAACCAGGATGCCGGTAAAAAAGAAACCGAAAAGGGAAGTAAAGGAAACGAAACAAACCGTGTTATTCGGGGAGAAAGCTAATTAGCTTAACGTGATAAATATATTATTAAGGGTGTTTTTGTGGTGGAGTTCTATATCAAGGTCGAGAATGTCGTGGCCTTCGCGGTCCTGGGCAGGAAGATAACTCTGACCAAACTGGTGGAGAAGATGGATAACACGGAATACGAACCCGAGCAGTTCCCCGGCCTTGTATACAGGATAAAGGATCCCAGGGCAGCCGCCCTCATATTCTCCTCGGGGAAGATCGTGTGCACGGGAGCGAAAAGCATACAGATGGCGAAGGAGGCTATGAAAAAAATAGTGAACGATATAAGGAAGACAGGAACCTCCATGCCGAGGAAGTTCAAAATCAACATAGAGAACATCGTGGCCTCGACCAAGATAGAGGTTAAGCCCAAACTGATGCTGGATGAAATCGCGATTTCGCTCGAGGAAGTGGAATACGAACCCGAGCAGTTCCCCGGCCTTGTGTACAGGATGAAGAGCCCCCGAACTGCTTTCCTGCTTTTCGGTTCAGGAAAGATAATATGCACGGGCGGGAGAAACCTTGAAGACATAAATATCGCGCTGAACAAGTTCAAGAAACGCCTGGAAGGGATCGGGCTGAAGGTCAAACCCATAAAGGGATAAATTTTAAGTTCTAAAAACAATTCTTTACTATGGACCAGTTCGAAAGAATCCTGAGGGACATAAAATCCATGAAGATACAGGGAGCGGAGAGCGTGGCGATAAACGGAGTGAAGGCTTTCCGATACAGGGCACTCAAAACAAAGACCACATCCTATGACAAATTTTTCGACGAACTGGATAAGATAAAGGGAAGGATATTCGAGGTGAGACCCACCGAACCTTTAATGAGGAACTGTATACGCTACGTGATCTCAAACCTGAAGAGCTCGCCAGGATTGGATGTCACCGATCTTAAGAAAATGCTCGGTAAGTTCGTGAAGGAAACCCTCGACCACATGGATCACGCGGAGAGGATGATAGCGAAGATCGCTTCCCACAGGATACACACAGGGATGATAGTGTTCACTCACTGCCACTCCTCCACTGTCACGAACATACTCAGGCAGGCGAAGAAGGAGGGGAACTGGTTCAGGGTTTACAACACGGAGACGCGCCCTCTCTTCCAGGGAAGAATAACAGCGAAAGAGCTCTCGAAGATCCGGATCCCTGTCACGCACTTTGTCGACTCCGCCGCGAGGATCGCCATCCGAAAGGCAGACGTCGCTTTTTTCGGGGTGGACGCGATAACCACCACGAAAATATACAACAAGATAGGATCAGAGATGTTCGCCGTTATCGCCAACAAGTACGACGTCCCTTTATACGTGTGCGGTGACTCCTGGAAGTTCGACCCCGAGGGGATCTACGGCTTTGAGGAGACCGTGGAAAAACGCGGGCCTGAGGAGATCTGGAAGAACCCGCCCAGGGGGGTTAAGATCGAGAATCCGAGCTTTGAAAGAATAAACCCCGATCTGGTCACAGCGATCATATCAGAACTCGGAGTTTACTCCCCGGAGAACTTCGTTGAAGAGGTGAAGAAGGCGTATCCCTGGCTTTTGGGATAACTATGAAAATAGGATACAGTTCAAGATGGTTGTTTGTTGATGATAAGGAAATGAACATTTTCGAGGAATTGAAATACGCCAGTTCTTTAGGCTTTGAGGTTTTCGGTCTGAATCTAGACCGTAAGCAGAACAGGCGATTAAAGAACGATGACTTGATCAAACTCAAAAAACTTGCGGTAAACTACGGAATGAAAATCATAGTCCGAAGCCCCCACCATCTGAACACATCAATAAACAGCAAAGAACTAATTAAATCGGTTCGGGAAAACATCAGAATTGCGAAACTTCTGGGTTCTGACAGGCTGATGATTCATGCGGGACATATGCTGGAAGAGCTGGAACTGGATTTTCAAACTTCAAAATCATACAAGGGGAAGAAAAGAAGCGATTTCCGTATCTCCCAAAACAGGATACAGAAGCGGTTTGAACAGCTGATTTCCAACCTAAAGAAAATCGTTTCTCTGGGCAGGCAGAGCGGGGTGAAAATCGTTCTGGAGAACAGCGGTGAGTATTACCAGTTCGGTTCAAACATTGTAGAATACTACAAGATTCTGAAAGAAGTTAGGGGCTTGAAATCTTCAATAAGCACGGGTCATGCCAACATATCCGGAAACAACGTTTATGAGTACATATCGAAATGCATGACTGAGATAATAAATCTCGATCTCCATGACAACCACGGGGAGAAAGACGAACACCTGCCCTTGGGCGAGGGTAACATCGATTTCAAGAGCATTCTACTAAAACTTAAGAGCAGGGAAGACCTGACCCTTTTAATCGATACGTATAAAAACGATTTTATAGAGCGATCTTTGTCGAATTTGAGAGGAATCCTAAAATCAATAAATTCCTGATCACCATTCCGGTATTTCAGAATTAATCGAAAAGCTTCATCCTTATTGCCCTTTGCTCTCCTTAACCCTTTTTCCGTTCTGCGGGTGTTTGGAAACGTCTATTATGAAGTTTTCGTGAATGATGTTCCTTCCTATTATAACCGGGTATTTCATGTGCGATCGGTCGTTTAAATTCGCCTCGGCCTCGTATTCTCTCCCGTTGATCTCTATCCTTACCTTCACCACGGGCCTCTGCTCGGCCTCCTTCGTTATCGGCGCCTTGACCTTCTGGGTCCTTAGGACAGGCCCTACCTGCGCTTCAGCAGCGATCTTGTTGTCTATCGATGTGAGCTTCGCTCCGGTGTCGAAGAGAGCGGTCGTCCCAACAACGTTCTTCCCCACGATCTTTATGGGCTCTATCAGACCGATTATTTTTTTCGCCATGAAAACCACTATTTTGCTAGCAATTTATTATTGTCCGAGGTTTCTAATAAAATTTTCAGGATTTTCGAGCAAAAATAATAAACCTTTGTACAATCTATAAGTATGGGATTCGTTGAGCACAAGCTGATAAGAAAGGGATCGCTCGAATCGCGGACGTACCAGGAAGCGATACTCGGAATAGCGGCCGAGAACAACCTCCTTTGTGTTCTGCCGACCGGTCTTGGGAAGACTCCTGTAGCTATCGTTCTCTCCGTCTTCCGCCTGGAGAGATACCCCGATTCGAAAATCCTGATCCTGGCTCCAACCAAGCCCCTGATCGAGCAGCATTTAAACACCTTCAGGGAGGTGATAAACCTCCCGGAGGACGAATTCGCCCTCCTTACGGGAATGACCAAACCTGAGGAAAGGGAGGAATCGTACAGAAAATCTAAAATAATTTTCGCGACCCCTCAGACGGTCAGGAACGACCTGAAGAACGAGCGATTGGATCTCTCGAACTTCTCGCTCGTGGTTTTCGACGAAGCGCATCACTCGATCGGGGATTACGCATACCCCTACATAGCAAAGGTTTACCTGGAGAGCTCTCAGAACCCCCGGATACTCGGTCTCACCGCTTCCCCCGGAGGAACGAAGGAGAAGATCAGGGAGATAATGGAAAACCTGGGAATAGAAAAGGTCGAGATCCGGACAGAGGAGGATTTCGACGTCGCTCCTTTCGTGAAGAAAAAGCAGATAGAATGGGTCAATGTCGAGCTCCCGCAGACGTTTTTCAACATCCGGGAGGGCCTGAGGAAGGCTTACGAGCAGCGATTGAAACAACTGAGGAAGATCGGTTTCTCCAAACCGGTCAGACTGGTCACGAAGCGTGACCTGCTCGACCTCCAGAAAAAACTCATGTCTGGCCCGGGAGGTTACAAAAAATTCTGGGGAGTTTCCCTTGTTTCCCAGGCGATAAAGTCTGAGCATGCCCTGAGCCTGGTGGAGACCCAGGGGATAAACTCGCTCGAAAGCTATTTCAAGAAACTGCGTTCGGAAAAGGCGAAATCCTCCAAAAGTCTCGTTAAGGACAGGAACATCCGGGACGCGATGTTGCTGGCGAAAGAACTTTCCGAGAAGGGCTTCCGCCACCCGAAGATCAGGAAGCTCTGCGAGATCGTGAGCTCCCAGTTCAGGGAGAACCCTCGCTCGAAAATAATCGTTTTCGCGAACTACAGGAACATGGTGAGGGAGATAGTGAGCGTCCTCTCGGAGGTGGAAAACTCTAAACCAATCGAGTTCATGGGGCAGAAGGAGGGTCTCACCCAGAAGGAACAGAAGAAGAGGATTTCCGATTTCAGGGAAGGAAGATACAACATTCTCGTAACCACCTCAGTTGGAGAAGAAGGGATCGATATCCCGGAGATGGAACTCGCTGTTTTTTACGAACCCGTTCCCTCCGAAATTCGCTCGATCCAGAGGAGGGGGAGGGTTGGGAGAACGAAGCTCGGGAAGATAATGATCCTGATCACCAAGAAAACGAGGGACGAGGCCTACTACTGGACGGCCCACAGGAAGGAAAGCGTGATGAAGAAAACGCTCTACAGGATGAAGGGCGAGAGCTCCCCGAAAAAGAGAGGGCAGACAAAGCTCGAGGATTTCAAGGATTTATAGGATCTCGGACAAACTTAAAATATGGTCCAGAGCCTTTACCTGTGCGGGAACTGCAAGAAACAGTTCAGGGTCAAGGACTCCGAGTCGTACAAGATCCTCTTCTACATATTCCTCTGGCTTTCCGTTTTCGTCGCGATATTCGTAATAACCATCCCCCTCCTCGTGATAACCGTCCCGATCGCATACTACTTCTATGGAAGATCCAAAAAGCTTAAGGGGAAGAAGTTCTACTGCCCTTTCTGCAAGAAGGAGATGCAGAGAACAGGGATCGAGGAGAAGGATACAGTGGATCTGGTCGGGGAGCCTGTTTGAGATTGGATATTCAATTAAACTGAATTTAAAACTTTCTATTAACTCTAAAATAATGGGCAAACAATATAAGATCAACGTTGCAATCATTGGGGTAGGAAACTGCGCTAAGAGTCTAGTCGAGGGTGTGGCTTTCTATACCAGAAATAAAAAAGATACAACCGGATTAATGCATCCAGTGATTGGAGATTACCATCCTTCTGACGTAGGATTCGTAGCAGCTTTCGATATCGATGAAAGGAAAGTGGGAAAGAAACTTCATGAGGCAATAAGCGCGGAACCAAACAGAACAGTTAAGATCGCTGATCCCCTAGAATACGATACTGTTGTTCAAAGAGGACCTACATACGATAGTGTTATACCTGAAACGAGAGATTCCTTTATCAAAGAAAGCAAGTTAGACCCTGTCGATGTTTTTGATGTACTTAAGGGCTCTGTTACAGAAATTGTAATAAACTACCTTCCCACGGGAAGCGATAAGGCGACTTATGCTTATGCAGAGGCGGCTTTAGAGGCGGAATGCAGCTTTATCAATTGCATGCCTACTCCCATAGCCAAAAGCCCCAAATGGATAGAAAAATTTGAAGACGCAGGTCTTGTTCTAATGGGGGACGATATAAAGAGCCAGTGCGGGGCAACGATTGTAAACAGAATATTGCTTGAGTTATTCAAGATGAGAGGTATCAAGGTCACGAAATCAGAACAGGTCAACTACGGGGGGAATGCGGACCACTTCAATCTACAATATAGGGCGCATTCAAAAGAGGGGACAAAGGAGGACGCCTTGAAAAGTGTCCTGGACAAAAAAGACGCAAGACCCACGGCGAGAATGATTTATACCAAGGAGAATTACGATCACAAAAAGGCAGAAATTAACGTCGAAGGGGAGATTTTCGGTCACATTCCAGTTTCAATTGATTTGACTCTGCAAGATGAGGACAGCCCGAACAGTGGGGGTGTCGTAATAGACGCGATAAGGGCTGCCAGGCTCCTTGTAGACAACCACAAAGCATATGACGCGAAGGTACTGAGCTGCTTTTTAATGAAATCGCCATATGAACAAATGGATGATATGTTGGCATTCAAGTATTTTGAGAACATTATTAACAGGCCACGTAATCCGATTATTTTAAAGTATTGACATAAAAGTTATTATAATCCTATTATAATATTCTAATTATGTATTCTCCGAAAATTCGCGGAATGCTCAGGAGAAAAAAGATCCGAATCGGGGATCACGTCCTTATCGAGAAATCCCGAAAACGCTATTTCGGAATGCTCATGCCCAAACCGGAATTCGGGGACCCGGGAACGATCGTGATCAAGCTCGATAACGGCTACAACGTGGGATTCGATGTGAAAGGTCTGAAGATCTCGAAAGCAAAATTCGAGGAACCGGAATCCGTGGAGGAGGAGATGAGATACGAGCTCGGGAAGACGAGCAAGAGCCTCTTGAAAGTCGATTTTGACCCGAGAAAGCCGAAGGTCGCCCTGATATCCACGGGAGGCACGATAATTTCCCGGGTGGATTACCGGACAGGAGGCGTCTACGCAGTGGAGAACCCGAAAGAACTTCTGCACAACGTCCCCGAACTTTCCAAGATAGTCAATCTGAAGATGTCTAACCCCCTCAACAAGATGAGCGAGGATTTCGATCCTTCAGACTGGGTCTCGCTCGCGAAACACGTGGCGAGGGAACTGAATTCAGGGAAGAAGGGCGTTATAATAACGCACGGAACGGATACGCTTCACTACACCTCAGCTGCTCTCTCTTTCTTTTTGAAAGGCCTCCGCAAACCCGTGGTTCTCGTGGGAGCGCAAAGATCGAGCGACAGGGGTTCATCAGACGCTGGGATGAATCTTGTTTGCGCCTCTCATGCAGCCCTGTCCAACATAGGAGAGGTGGGGATCTGCATGCACGGAAGTACGAATGATGATTATTGCCTTTTTATAAGAGGAACTCACGCTAGAAAAATGGATTCCGAAAGGAGAGACGCTTTCAGGTCGATAAATGAATATCCATTGGCAGAGGTCTGGCCTGACGGAAGGATTGAAATGAAAAACAGAAATTACAAAAAGAGAAAAGATAACACCAAAGTAAAAGTTGATAGTAAGTTTGAACCAAAGATTGCGATATTAAAAGTTTATCCAGGGGCTGACCCCGATGTCATAAACTACTATGTTTCGAAGAGTTACAAAGGATTTGTCATTGAAGCCACAGGTCTGGGACATGTTCCTACTAATGGAAAGAACGAATGGATAAGTACAATTAAAAAACATACAGCAAATGGAATACCCTTTGTAACAACACTCCAAACCATATATGGAAGGATAAATACCAATGTTTATACAAACCTTAGAATTCTTTATCGAGATGCCGGTGCGATACCAGGAGATAACATGCTGACGGAAGTTGCTTTTGTCAAATTGGGCTGGATACTAGGTCATACCAAAAACATGGAAGAGATAAAAAGAATGATATCAACAAACTATGCCGGAGAAATTACGAAGAGGACATTAGCCGGGCATTTCTTATACTAATTCTCTTCCCTTCAACATTGCATCTAATTTTTCTAAATCCTTTTTAAGAATATGTTTCATCATACTATCCATTTTCTTATAACCCAATAACCTCCTTACCAGCGAAGCCTTCTTTTTCAGGTTTATATCAAATACACCCATTTTATATATTTTTAAAAAATTATTTTTTCCACAGATGAGAATTCTTGGAGGAGAGGTTGAAGAGGCTTTTGCATATGACGTTCCAATACCAACTTTGTTTAAAAGTTTTTTAACAAAATCTAATTGCTTCTCATCTTTGGAGCCTACTTGAATTTCTCTGCATTTTCTATCACCCACATAGGCTTCTCCACAAAGAAAACCGGAAAGATAAGTTAGTATAAAATTTTCATTCTTTTCAATAATTAATTTTATTTTATTCAATAAATTTTCAACAAAATTATGAAAAAAGAGATTATTGTAGTTCAGATTAAGTGATCCTAGTTCTGTTTTAATTTTATACTTGCCCTTAGCCTCTGTAAAGTATGGGGAAGATAACAATTGATTAGTAGCAGATAATCCAGTATTTTCAATCCAGAATTTAATTATATTTTCAAGTTTATCTTTGACAATATGTTTTATGTTTCCATTGAAAATTAATCTCCATCTCCAGTATTCTTTGGGAATGTAAAAAATTTCGAAAAATAGAATTATATTATTTATTATTAGCGGTTCTGAATTCACAAATTCTAACGTGGTTTTCTTGACCCTAAACTTCGTTTTTTCTGCATCCAGCAAACCTATGCATCTTACGAAATTTTTATCTATTTTTATGAATTTGGGTAGTAATAAATAATGTATCTTTTTATTGTTTTTGTGTGTACTTTCATATTGAATATACACTTTATCCTCCAACTTAATGTGAAAATTCTTTATCGCGTACCATTTGTCCCCAAACCTGAAATTATTATTTATTTTAATTCCAACCTTTCTTTTTACTAACTTCTTATTCTCCAATTTTGAAAGGCATTTTCTAGCTGTTCTTTTTTTAATTTTAATTTTTTCGCAAATTTCATTTACAGAAAGTATTTCCTTGTTTTTACTCAGTATTAAATGTATTTTTTCTTCGATGGGCAAGTAATTAAACAAATTTTTAAAATCTTGAACTATAATTACCTTTTGCATTTCTCCCTTCCTGTCTTCCATATACAGAGGAACAAAGTTTAAAATATTACACACATCCATATTAATTATTTATATCTTGGTATAATAAATATTTTCAAAAAACTCTCCTATTTCATTTTTTAATTATCCTGACAAATGTTAAATGAGGGATTGAATGAGTGAAATCGACTACTCAAAAATCGGATTAAAGTGCGGTCTTGAACTCCACCAACAGCTTTCGACCAAAAAACTTTTTTGTAGATGTTCCAGTAGGATGAAAGAGAAGAATTTGGAAAGTGAATTCGAAAGAAAGATGAGACCAGTTGCCGGAGAGATGGGAGAAATTGATATAGCTGCAATGCATGAAACCTTGAGGGACAGGAGTTTTGTTTATCATGCCTATGAGGACGAGGCCTGTCTGGTAGATAGTGATGAGTCCCCACCTCAATCGATAGATGAGGAAGCTCTAGAAACAGCCTTGGCTGTTTCATTGATGTTCAATTTGGAAATTCCAGAGGAATTGCATGTAATGAGAAAAACTGTTTTGGATGGGAGTGCATGCTCTGGTTTCCAAAGAACGATAGTTGTTGGCATGGAGAAGGAAAAATCCGGTATAAAAACTTCAAGAGATTTGGTGAGGGTAACAACTTTATGTTTAGAAGAAGATGCATGCAAAATTAAAAAGACAGAGGGAAACAGGATTTATTACTCTTTGAGCAGACAAGGTATCCCCTTGCTCGAACTAAGGACAGATCCTGATATAAAGAGCCCAGATCATGCTCTCGAAACAGCCAAAAAGATCGGCTTGATTTTCAGGAGTTTCCCTGCTATTCGTCGTGGGATAGGAACGATACGCCAGGACGTGAACATATCGATAAAGGGAGGCGAAAGGATTGAAATCAAAGGGGCGCAGGATCTTAAACTCCTTCCTAAACTTGTTGAAAACGAGGCTCTGAGACAAAAGAATTTGCTGGGAATCAAAAGGGAATTGAAAAAGATAAAATTCAAAAAAGTCAAACCGCGAATGGTTCACGTCTCCCATATTTTCAAGGGATCGGAATCCAGGATAACCAAGAACAAGGCAACCTATGCGATTCTGATTCCTAATTTCGCCGGCCTTCTGAAAAGGAAGCTCACCCCCGACCGGACCCTGGGGAGCGAGATCGCGAATTACGTTCGAGTGAAGAGTGAACTGAAAGGGATAATACACAGCGATGAAGATCTCGAGAAATATAAACTCTCAAAGGAATTCGGTATCCTTCGAAAGCGATTGAAGGCGAGGAAAGGGGACACGCTCATAATAGCCTCGGGTGAAAAAGAATCGGTCAGAAAGACAATGCGGATAGTTTGTGAAAGAATAAACCAATTGATAAAGGGGGTTCCGAAAGAAGTGAGAAGAGCGAAAGAAACAGGCGATACGGAATACATGCGTCCGCTCCCGGGAGCCGCTCGTCTCTATCCAGAAACAGATATCCGTCCAATAAAGATTTCCGGCAAAATTCTGAGGGAGATCAGAAAGAACCTCCCTGAACTTATAGAGGAGAGGGAGAGGAAAGAGAAGGAAGAGATCAAAAAGAGAGCGAAGATAAGCGATGAGATAATAGACCAGATTGTAAGGATGGGAAGGAAGGAGATTTTTGACAAACTGATAGGATCCGGATTCGATCCGAAAACCGTTTCCTCCACGCTGACCTCCACGCTCCGCTACCTGGAGAAGAAGGAAGGCGTTAACATCAACGTTCTCAAGGACCGCCATTTCCTGGAGACCTTCGGGGCTTTAAAGAGGAGGAGGATCCCGAAGGAGGCGATACCGGAAGTCCTGAAGTCGTTCGCTGACAACCCGAAACAGACCCTGGATGAAGTCATAAGAAAACTCGGCATGGGGGTGATATCCAGGGACGATCTCAGACTTATCGTTCAGAAAACCATAACCGAGAACCCAAATCTTGTCAAGGACCCGAGAGGGAAGAAGATCATGCTCGGTCTCGTTATGCAGAAGGTCAGGGGGAAGGCGGACGCAAGGAAGGTTATTGAAATAATAGAGGAAGAGATGAGGGAATAGGATTTACTTCTTGCAGTGGGAACGCCCGGAAAAATTTCTCTCAAAAGAAATGATCCTTACAGGGGAATTGCTCTGTTTTATTGTTACCACATCCCCCTCCCTGATTTTGGTGACCTGACACTCCTGCCCGTCCGCGCATACCTCCCCTTCCGGGTTCAGACATTTTACAGAAACAATCCCTCCGGGGAACGTGATCTCCCCTCTCTTAAGTCTCCCGCAGTAGGGAGCGATCCCAACCACTCCGAATCTTTTCGAATCCTTGAGGGGTTTTGCCCCTGCTGATTTCGCGTATGCATGCGACCCCCCGGGGGTGTATACAAGGATTCCTGAATTCCTCTCGATCGTTTTCTTCCCCTTCAACCTTAACTCCGAATCAAGGATCCGCCTCACGTAGATCGGGGAAACGAGAACGTCGTTCATTCCTATGTAAGGGGTTTTCACCCCGTTTATCCTGGTTTCCAGCCTGGGGAATTTCTGGATGAAGAAATCCTTCCCCTCCTTCCCGAGCAATATCCTCCGAACCTTATTCTCGAAATCCTTGTCGTTCGCCGCCATGTAGAAACCCACGGAGTGTCCGGGGTTTATCCCCAGGATAGGACACGAAAGGAAGGACTGGTTACCGAACAGGGTTCCGTCCCCCCCGATAAGGATCGCTAGATCAACATCATGGAGATTCTCATAAACATGTTCCACCCCAAGACTATTCAGGATCTTCTCAACCCTCCTCTTTATGTCCCTTCCGTAAGAGTTCTTAGAGTTTATGAACACCTTTGAAAACATGCAAAAACCCCTGTTAATTAAATTTATAAGTTTTATCAGTAATAAAAATTTGTGATCCCCATGGATCTGGGTTTCGAGTCGGGATTTTCGGACTTCGACGTGGACGTGGAAGAAGTCGAGGTGAAGAAGGTCAAGAAGTACGACAGAATATGGCACATCAAGGAAGGAGGAAGCATATACCAGAAGCCAACGATTCACGAGGGAGTGATGTACTTCGGGGCGATGGATTCCTGTGTTTACGCCGTTGATGCGGAGAGCGGGAAGGAGATCTGGCGAACAAAGCTCGAAGGACCGGTTATGGGATCTTGCCCTCTCGTTAGGGGCAACGTGATTTACATAGGTTCGTACGCTTATGATTTCTACGCTCTGAACAGGGAGACAGGCAAGATAGTATGGAGGTTCAGGACAGGCGGGGAGGTAATTAGCACGCCAGCTGTCTGGAATGATAAAATTTACTTCTGCTCAGGTGACGGGTACGCATACTGCCTGGATCTGGAAGGCAAACCAGTCTGGAAGTTCAAGACAGGAGACAAGGTCGCGTCCTCCCCAGCAGTGGCGGAGGGGAAGGTGGTGTTCGGATCTTTCGATGATAACTACTACTGCCTTGACGCGGAAACGGGAGAGGAACTCTGGCGATTCAAGACAGGAGCAGAAATATGGCAAGTTAATCCGGTTTTGATAAAGGAGGGAAGGGTTTATTGTTCGTCATTTGATAATCACGTATACTGTCTTGATCTGGAAACAGGCAGGGAAATCTGGCGATTCAAAACAGGGAAATATGGAAATTCGAGCGCTCCTGTTTACTACAAAGGTCTTCTCTACCACGGGACCCGAGACGGGATAATGTATTGTCTAACGCTCGAAGGCAAGGAGCTGTGGAGGTTCAAATGCAGGGAGGCAATGGACTGCGGTGTCGGACACGAGGGGATGTTCCTCTTTGTTAACGGCGACGGATTCCTCTATGCGCTTGACGCAAAGACGGGAAAAGAATTATGGAGATTCCGTACAGGAACCGTTAACTATCATTTCCCCACGGTCTGGGAAGGGAAGATCTACTTCTCCTCCTGGGACTGCCACATATACGCGATAGATCTGGAAGGCAAGGAATTATGGAGATTCGCTTCATCGAACCTCAGGGAATCCGAAATCCCTCCGACATACGGGGCATGGAAAATGGAGATCAAGAAATCCAGCACTGACGAAGAAACGATAGAAGATGAAAAATACAGGGAGAAGAAAGAGGAAAGCGTTTCGTTATCGGATTATCATGTTACCTCAGAATATTCAACCACTTCCGAATACAAGCAGAAGAGCGATTACGATACGAGTTTCGTGATGTTCGAGGATGTATTGGAAGGTGAGGATATATGGACATCGGATTCGAGGGATTTGAGGCCTCGGAGTTTGACGCTGAGATAGAGGACATAGAAGTCAAGAAGGTTGGGAAATTCGACAGGGTATGGAGGGCAACCCACGGAGGAAGTATCACCCAGAGTTTGCTCCATGGGGATGTTTTGTATTTTTCAGCAGCGGATTCCTTTGTTTACGCACTCAACGCCGATACTGGAGAAGAGCTGTGGAGGTTCAAAGGCGGCGACATTTTCATGTGTACACTCGAGATGCACAAAGGGAAGTTGTATACAGGTTCTTATGACGGTTATTTTTATTGCCTGGACAAGGGCAATGGCGAGGTTGTATGGAAGTTCAGGGCCGGAGGTAAGGTGGGTAGCGGACCTGCATTTGCGGACAACATAGTTTATTTCTGCTCCAAAGACCACTATGTTTACGCTTTGAATTCAGAGACTGGAAAAGAGGTATGGAGGTTCAAGGCAGGGGATGAAATGATGTCCGTCCCGAAAGTATCCAATGAGAAATTATTTATAACGTGTTTTGATGGGAATCTCCATTGCCTTAACAGGTTAACGGGTAAGGAAATCTGGCGTTTCAAGAGTGGAGCAGAGGCTCATAACGATGTTGATCTTCTCGTTTACAGAGGAATGGTCTTCTTCGCTTCCTTTGATGGAAATCTTTATGCAATTTCGGTGGAAAATGGAAAGGAGGTGTGGAGATACCGGGCAGCGAAGTTCGGTTGCGGTAACGCCCCTGTAGAGCACAACGACATTTTATATTACGGAACAAGGGATGGCTATCTGGTCGCTCTAAATATCGAAGGCAAGGAGATATGGAAGTTCAAAACAGGCGGACTCATCGAAGGCCTTCCAGTCATACACGACAACAGGATTTACATTGGATCCGAGGATCGTTTCCTTTACGTTCTAAATATGGAGGGGAAGGAGCTGTGGAGGTTCAAAACTGACGGTTATCTTTATGATACCCCGAAGATAAGGGGAAATCTTGTATACATAGGTTCCTGGGACTGTCATGTGTACGCGATCGATATCAACACGCACAAGGAGGTCTGGCGAGCTAATGCAAGCACCCTCGTTCCCGCCACAATCCCGCCCTCTGGAGCTGAATTCGAGATCCAAGTCAGCAAGTCATCAGAAATCGAGGAAGCGATATCAGAGGAGAAGTACAATAAGAAGAAGGAAGAAACTGTCTCACTCTCCGACTATCACATCACGAGCGAATACTCGAGCGAGAGCGAGTACAAACAAAAGAGCGATTACGACGTGAATTTCGTTATTTTTGAAGGAGTGATGGAGGAAAATAAAGATTTATCAGAATTAAAATTCGAACCTATGACCAAAAGAATCTAAATCCCGAAAAGCCTGTCGATCACGAGCTGGACGTCCCTGAAAACCTCCTCCTTCGATCTGTCCCCGTTCACCACGAAGAATCTCTCTTCATTAATCATCTCCTTGTATGCTTCCCTGACATTCTTAAGAAGCTCGACCTTCTCCAGTCTGTCGTTCGGAAGCGAACGCTCCCTCTTGAGAGAGATCTCCGGGTCGATATCTATGAAGATCACGACATCCGGCTTCCTGACGTCCTTGTGAAGGGATTTGATCCACTCCTTCTCGACCTTGAATATCGCGGATTCATACGCTATGGTCGAGTAGAAGTAGCGATCACAGATCACGTTCTTCCCCGCGTTCAGTGCGGGGGTTATGGTTTTTTTCAGGTGCTCGAAGCGATCGGCCGTGTAGAGGAGGGTGATCGCCTCCCCTGACGTGATCGTTGCCTGCCCCACTAGCCACTTCTTTATCAGCCTCCCTGCCGGATTCTTCGGACTGGGCTCCTCTGTGTAGATAACCGGGATCGCCTTCTTATGCAGATAATCGTACAACATCTTGGCCTGCGTTTCCTTCCCCGATTTGTCAATCCCCTCAAAGACAATAAACTTCCCTTCCATTTTGACCAATAGTATGTTATAGCGGGAAAGATTAAAAAGCATTCAGAAAAACAGGAACAATAAGAGTTTTTAAATTAATACTGCCATATATTAATACGTTCGTAGGTGTGATTGCATGAAAAGTTCCATTAAACCCGCTCTCTGTACAGCCGCCTTGGGATTGCTAGGACTATCCGATTGCGCATCAAAATTCCTGTACGAGGGCAATAAAATATTTGCCGTTAGAGGGGATAACGAAATTCGTTTTTATATGGACAAAAAGGAAATTACTGTCCTTTTAGATTCTGACACGGAAATACCGAAATCATATGTAATTTCAAACAACCCGGGTGGTTGGGAGCCCGGTAGAGGCGGTGTTGAGGGAATAATATTTGAAGATTCAGATTTGGATGGCGACCCCAATAGAACAATAGTGAAAATAAGATACTCTGCCGGCGGCAGTGATACCTTCATAGTTAAAGGGCCTCTGCGCAACGACTCAATCAGCAATATTGATTTTTATAACCCGGGAAAAAACACATGGGAAAAACTTGACCCCAACGCCCCGGACATTCCCGAGAAAAGGAAGACACAGTTAATCAAAATCTTCGAGATCGAAGAGGATGACTGTGAAAGAATTCTTGAGGCGTATAAAATCAAAAAGTGAGATCAATACGGTAAATTATAAAAATCTCTCCAGTTCATTGAGTGATTTTATTGTGAATTTGTATTTCCCCCTCTCTGTGTGACTCCTCTCGAATTCGTTTTTCCTTCTGATCAGAACCGCCTTCATCCCGAGTTTTTCCGCAGGCACGATATCAACAGTCAGGTTGTCCCCAACCATCATGGCTTCTTCTGGGCGAATGTTTAGATTTTTCAGAACGTCTTCAAATGCCCTTATGTCTGGTTTAAGCAAGCCAGTTTCAAAGGAAAATCCCGCATAATTAATATGCTCCATTATTCCCGATTCCCGGATTTTGGGGATATCTATTGCTATCGAGTTTGAGAGTATTGCCAGCTTGTGGTTTTTTCTGAATCTTTTGAAACAATCTATAACTTCAGGAAAAAGAATGAGCCTGGATTTTTTCCACGTCTCCTCTATCTCTTTGGCAACAGATTTATCATTTACTCCAAATTTTCTGAGCATATTAGTAACAAGAATTCCGAAATCCTCTTTGCTAACCATTAACTCCTCCTCAATAATGCGGTCGTTGTGCATGTTCTTCTCCAATCCGATTTTTGAGAGAACAAAATTATGCGGATTGAAAGGATCATTGTAAGAAAGGGTATTCCATAAATCAAAGATAATAGCCTTTACCATTTACATCTTATGGTGGCTCAGATTAAAAAGTATTCAGAAAAACGGGACCATAATGATTTTTAAAATTAATAGTCGTTAAGGATTATATGGTGAAAATAAAACCGTTTCTATACAAAGCAGGTATGGGTTTTGCAGGAGTGAATCTTATTTTAAATCTTATTGGCTGCTCACCCGGTTATAAGCATACATTCGAATATAAAGGATATCAATACACAGCGAATGTTTGCGATAATAACATCACCATAGATTTTGGTGAAGAAAAGGTTAATATTGAATTTGATGATAAATTGAATTTGAATTGGGAGAAAATCACAGTAAACCCGTTCAAAAAAGATTATATAGAAGACAAAAAAGATGAGGTAAGAAAACTTATCCTTGTTAATAATGAAAAAGATAATTTACCTAATGAAATTACGGAAAGTTTATCGGGCTTATATCCATTTTCTTTTGGTCCCCGAGGTAAAAAAGGCGGGAACATCGATTTTAGCAATATAGAAAATACTGTTTGGGAATATAACGGATTACTTGCTGATGACGTCCCGTCTGAAAGGGAACAGCTGAGGAATTTTGAAGAATTTTCTGAAAAATATGTAGGACTCTTCGAAGCTCTTAAAGATTCTTTGCAGCCCATTGACATGAATCTATACGGCAGCACAGAATTCAGGAGAAGGCAAAGGGAATTCGCGAGTGAACAAAAAGTCTTGGCTAATAACCAAAATTCGAAAGTTTTAGGTCTCCAAAATAGAAGAAGACTTTAGTAAGGCACTTTCTTTATCCTCAAAAGATACGCGACCCCGTTCGCGACCAGGTGTATCACGGGCGTTAGAATTACGAGAATAACGACCCATTCCCACTTCAAAGCGACCACGAAAGCCAGGAAAACAAGCATGCCGATTATGAAGTCCAGCTGATCGAGCAGCGGGGCGGGCTTCCCCCTGGGGATTCCGATCCTTCTTTTCAGAAAAGAGCCTCCCAGGTCCCCGGCCATCGCGCCCAGGCCGATCACGAATCCCATGAACGGCGACATGGGAACTATGTCCAGCGCGACAGGTGACAGATCCCACGGAAGGTAGGGGAAAACGATCATCTGGAACGTTCCGACCAAGGTGGCGATCACAACCCCCAGCATGAAACCTTCCCAGGTCTTCCCATTTCCGAATACCGGCTTTCCGCGGAACGTTTTTCCGCCGTCTATCGATCTTTTCCCTCTGGCGAGCATGCACAGACCGTTCGCTCCGTAGGCTGGCCATAAAAGCCAGACGGCCTCAACGAAAGTGTAGATGTCGATCATACGGCTCTATATAAAATTGGATGCCTGACTAATTAAGTTGATTCAGGATTAAGAAATTTTATGCAGGTACGTGTATCTCTTTCCTCTGTCCCCTAAGATCTGACACCAAATCATCGAATTCCTTTCCAAGTTCCTCTTTGAGTTGATTGATTGGAGGTATAATTTCCTTATCGACTCCATACTTTCCTCTAAAATCAGCAGAATCAGACTTGAAAAAATCATAAACAATATCACCTACCCCGCCCAATATACTCTCATTTAACTCCTCCAATGTGAAGTCTGCAGCTATTTTCCTCCCGCCCATAACCAATCTATGAGAAATTTGCCTATTATATTCTTTTAACATATCCATGAATTTATCAGGATCGCGATCAAACTTCTCTTTTAACTCTTCCCCTACAGCCCCTACAAGATTCATAGTTATCTGCTGAGCCATACTTTTCAAATCCTCAAGTGCTTCAACCTTGGGTTTTCCTTCGGCATGTGCCTTATCGAAGTCTTTTCCTATGCACACTTCCATATAATTTTTCGGCTCTAGGCGCGTATCTTTGAAAGCCTCGAAGTTGGAAATGGTCTGAAGAAGTGTTACCATTTCTACACCATAACGCGAACCGAACCACCACTCGTAAAGGGCATCTTTACTTACAGCAATATCTCCCGTTAGAGGATATCTGGGATCTGCCTCTATGAGTTTCATTTTCTTCAATACCTTTATAATAGGTTTTCCGAGTGTTGAGTTGACGCGTCCGCCCGAATATTTCTCAGCCCCCTCATAATGTGCTCTGCTATCAAAGGCGGTTTTTACAAATTTCATATCTTCATCTGTAACAATGGGCAAGGCCGTGGCCTCCATATCCTGAGGCGTCACTGTCCTATGGTCGTCGTCCCAAAAAACCAAAACTTCATTCTTTTCAGGCCTCTCATGCTCTTTTCCGGCCACCAGACTTGCGAAATACATGTTAAGTCCTTTGCCTGGCCGGGCAGTGAGATAAGGAGAATCTTCACCGAGATAGTCTAACAGAATCTCGTTAACTATTTTGCTTCCTAAGTGAAAATAATAGAGTCTGGGCAATTCAGGAAGTTGTCCCCTATTTCTTTCTCTCCTGTAGATTCTCTTATTTATGGTTTCCAACGCCAGAGAAAGTGTAGTAACGTTTTCTCCAGCGAGAGCTTTCTCCTTCGACTGATCCGATAACAACACGGTATTAGCGGCAATATCGCTATAACCTGAAAGATTAACTCCTATTGCACTCTCCACAGTTTTTTGGAGTATTCCTTGCTCCGTCCTGTGATCCTCCCTGTTTATAGTGGGCAATATTATGTGAAGTTTCCTTATTTGGGGCCTTCCTCTATATGCTTCAAATACCAAGGAAGCCGATGATAAATACCTCTTATCAAATTCATTTGAACTGGGACTTTTGTATTCGGCACTCATTTAACCACTTAATAATAGATACACTTTAAACTATTTAAATGTGTTCTAGAGTTTCACTTTTTGAAAATCAGCCAGTCTTTCTCTCCTGCCTTCTTGAAACGGAGGATCACGTATTCCCCTTTCAGTTTCTTCCCCTTGAACTTCAGAACGATCTTCCAGTCCTTCCTGTCGACAATTTCGAAAGTTCCTTTATCCCAGATCTTCACCTTCCCCGCTCCGTACCCCTCCGGGATCTTCCCCTCGAATTTCGCATACGAAAGTTCATGATCCTCGACCTGTATCGCAAGCCTCTTGACTTTCGGCTTGGTGGGAGGCTCTTTCGGGATCGCGAAGCTCTTGAGAACCCCGTCCATCTCCAGGCGGAGATCCCAGTGGAGGTTTCGGGCGTGATGCTCGTGAACGACAAAGATCGGTTTTCCCATAAATTAAAATTTATATACCCAATTTAAATTAAACTTCACATACTGACCGTTCAGGGGCCCGTAGCTCAGTGGTAATTTCGTGAGAAGCAGATATAATCTGCTTCAATCGCTGAAGAGTGCTCGGCTCGCATCCGAGAGGCCTCGGGTTCGAAAATAGAAACCTCCAGCGGGTTTCTATGCATCCAGCAACCAGTTCGAAACTCCCGACGGGTCCATATGAAATTCCTCTACGTAACGGATACGCACGGAACGCGGACGGTATATGAGAAGATGTTCGATCTGGGGAGAGGGAAGGATATCGATTTCCTAGTGTTCGGCGGGGACATCACTTCCGGAGTGAACCCGAACGGGCAGAAGTTCTTCCTTGAATCCTACCTGGTTCCCAGGCTGAAGGAATTCAGAAAGCATTTCGGTAAGCCTGTTTTCATCATGATGGGGAACGATGATTTCGAGTCAAACGTACGCATACTCAGAAGGCTGAGCAGGCAAAGAATTATCCGCAAACTTCACGCGAGGTATTACAAAATGAACGGTTTTAATATCGCCGGCTACCCTTTCGTCAACCCGACGCCTTTCCTCCTGAAGGACTGGGAGAAGACAGAGGAGGAGATAGGAAAGGATCTCGAGACCCTTTCGAAAAACATCAACCCGAAGAAGACGATCTATGTCTTCCACGCGCCTCCGTTCGGGACGAAGCTGGACATGCTCCACAACAGGGAGCATAAGGGAAGCAGGGCGATCGCGGATTTCATAAAGAGAGAGCAACCCCTTCTTTCCCTCCACGGACACATACACGAATCCCCAGAGGTTTCCGGAGTGACCAAACAGAGGATCGGGAAAACATTATGTGTGAATCCCGGGAACGGGAGGATAATCCTGGTGGATACAGAGGGGATGAAGATAAAAGAAATCGGTCAGGAATAATTTTTTAAATCTTTTTGGCAATTTAAACCATATCAAGGTTTTGTTATGAGCGATCTGATCGAGAAAAACATATGCCTGAAATGCGGGATCGTTTTTTCAAAAGCGAGTGAATGCCCGAGGTGCGGGAGCAAAAAGGATATCGATATCTACTTTGACATGAAGGAATAGTTTTATTTCTGTGATCTAATATATTATTAATTGTATGGTCTTTCAGACCCTGAACAGGCTCAAGTGGAAGGGGGATTTGGAAAAAGCGGAGATCGATATCCTCAGCAGGGGTTCCCCCGAAGACAGGAAAACCATTCCCGGGAACAGGGTAACAAATATAAAAAGATCGCACTTCTATTTCAAGGATAACGACCGAGAGACGTTTATCCCGAACCACAGGGTTCTGGAAATCCGAAAGGAGGGAAGAACGATATGGAAAAGAAAAGAATGATCGAGTGCTATCGAAGGCCGGCAGAGGACAAGTCCCTGAGGAACTGGAAGAAGGTCCGCCATCCCATGAGGGTTTTGTTCAACTTCCTTGTTATAACCTTCTGCAAGTTCATGCCGGACATAGAGTTCAAGAACAGGCTTTACAGGGCGATTGGCATGAAGATCGGAAAGAACGTGACAATAAACGGGACGAATCTGGATGTGTTCTTCCCAGAACTTATCGAGATCGGGGACAACACCATTATAGGAGGGTTCACGACAATCATAACGCACGAATTCCTTAATGACGGTCACTGGAGAAAGGGGAGGGTTAAGATCGGGAAGAACGTGATGATGGGCGCGCTGGGGCTCGTGATGCCCGGAGTGGAAATCGGTGACAACGCAAAGATCGCTGCTTATTCCCTGGTCAACAAGAACGTTAAAGCGAATAGTTTCGTCGGCGGCGTCCCGGCAAAGGAGATCAGGAACGGTGGGAAATTAAAATCAACTTAGTCCAATCCTTAAATCTCTCAACCATTCCTGCGCAACCTTCTTGGCATTTGAAAATTCTCCCTTTTCTATGAAATCCTTATATTCTGTCAGATACCAGTGCACATCCTCGTAAGGATCCAAATGATTAAAACTATTGGTGTCGCTTATTTTCTGAATCACTGCATCATAACGCATCTCCCCGTATTGGCGCATTTTCTTTCGGTAGCTGCCCAGATAATCGGGTATTCCAATTAAACTTATTACCATAGGTTCAAGTTTCCGGAGTTCAAGCTTGTAAAGTTTCTTATAATCAAATTCATCGTCCATCATTTTAGAAAGGTTCGAACTTTTTTAAACCCTTCGGAAATAATAAACATGCTTAAAAAATTCTCGGAAAGGGTTTTCTCGAACAGGAAAGCGCTCTTGTTACTGGCAGTTCTGAACTTCCTGGGTTTCCTCGTCGGAATGTCCACCTATTATCTCCAGCTCAGCGAAGCTCCCGCATACCTGTGGATCGTTATCCTGGACTGTCCCATAGCGGTTCTCCTTTTCGCTATTGTCTGCGCTTTCATCTACCTTAAACTTGAAGTCCCGAACGTCCTTGAGTTCTTCACTTCTGTTTACCTGATAAAGTTCGGGGTATGGACGATGTTGGTTCTCGTCCTCTACTGGAACTATTATTCAGCGGACGCGGTGATCGGGGCATCAACCTTCCTTCTGCATGTGGGGATGGTTCTGGAAGGTGTGATGTTAATGCCCAGAATCAGGCCGAAGAAATATAACACTGTAATACTCCTGGCGATCCTCCTCATCAACGACTTTTTTGATTACTTCCTCGGAACCGTGACAAGAATCCCCCCGGAACACCTCGGATTTCTCATGTACGAAAGTTTTGCAGCGAGCATTCTCTTGACCCTTTCGATATTCATTTACCAGAACAAACGATCCTGAAGTTCTCCCCTTCCTCTTGTGTTTTGAACTTCGATCCCAAGAACTTCTCACAAAGCCAGATGTTCGTTTTCACATGCTCAGTCAGGTCAGGGGCGATGATTTCCGATCTCCCCTTCGCAAGAGCCATGAAAGGAATCAATTGATCCGCGAGATGCCCGCCAACAGTGGATCCGTATTTGATCTCCTCCTGGAGCCTGAAGGCCGCCTCTCTCCCAACAACTTCCGCGGGCTTCCTCCTCTCTCCCACGTGATCACCCGCGAGTATGCACCATGTCGAGGTCTCCGCCCAGAGGACGATAACGGATCCGGGACATTCGCTCTCCACGTAAACAGGCTTCACATCCACTCCCTTCTCCTTCCTTATTACCCTGTGGAAACCCACGATCTGCCTCTCAGCGACCTTCCTCTCCTTGAGCAAAGCGCTCGACAGGGACAATCCGTTTATGCTCTCAACCTTCCCGGGATCCTTCATAACTATGGGATTCATCCTCTTCACAGGGTTTATCTCGAACTCCACATCACTTCCTCCCACGGGGTAGAAACCGTGTTTCTTAACCGTGAATCTCGAAAGAACTCCCATCCTCGAGAGTATGGGGAGCAGAACGTTCTCGAGATAGGGAACAGGAGGCGACCAAAGGCTAGCGATTGATCCTCCCCTTATTTTCAGAACTGTGTCATCCTTCCCGAAAACCGCCGGGAGAAGGACAGCGTAACTCAACAAACCGATTGACCCCGCTGTTTCGATATTAACATCAAAGGTCCCGCCCTTTATTTTTCCGGGGTGGAACTCGATCTCCCTCGATCCCACCTGATCCCCCTTTATCTTTGCGGAGCAGATCTTCCCAAGGGTTCGGACAGCCTCCAGATGCTGGTGACGCAATCCGGGGCTCGGACGTTTCGCCCGTATATCCGTTATCCTGATCGGTTTCCCCGTGAGGGCTGAGAAGGCAGTCGACAAGCGAACGATCGTTCCAGACCCACTTCCATACTCCCCCGGAATCTCCATCATATTTATTATTTGGGTTCACCAATTAAAGAATAATGAGAAGGAAACTCCCTTTCGTTACCCTGATAAACGCGGTGTTTTTCGTTCTGATAATAATAGTTATGAGCTATTTCATAGAATTCAAAACCATGATAGGCCCGGTTTTCATTGTACTGGGTTTCGTTACCCTGATCCCCCTCTTTATTGGCGAGCACTTTCACCTTGAATCCTCCTTTTCCGACATCCTGTTCGGCATAATAGACAACGGAATATTCATAATATCCGCCCTGATAGGAGCGGATCTCGCGGGGATTCTGGGCGCGATAGTGGGAGGAGCTGTAGGAAACGCGATCTCCGATGCGATAGGAGGGATATTCGAGGGCAAGTTCGCCAACTGGATGAAGAACAGGGGAATACCCCAGGAGAGGGAAGCCCTGTATTCCTCCATAGGGAAGCTTGCTGGATGCCTGTTCGGGGCAGGAATCGTTCTTCTGATAGTGTGGACGATCCTTGGGCTCTAGATTTCAGAAATTTCCAAAAAATTATTGGGATTCTTAAAACTTATCCAAAATTTCACATACACCACAAAGAGCCCCTCTAGTCATTACTTCTAATGCAACTGCCTGGTATGCGGAATATATGACAGTTAAAGGTCCTCTATATAGCCAGGCAGATTGTCGAGAAGAAACGGATCTCCTCTGTGGCTGTCAATAATTACTTGAGCAACTCCATAACCAGGTAATGATTGTCCAAATTTGCCCATATTAATCATTGTAATCTGTTAAGATTTAAATAACATTATTGTTCATACTCTTTACAACCCTAAGAAACCTGAACAGTCTCCCCGTTCTTGGGAGCTTCCGCCTCAAATCCCTGCTTACGGAGTTCTTTCGCAAAATCCTCCGGTTTCTCCCCGTGAATGAGCAGGATCTTCTTTGGCTTAACCTTTTTGTAGAACTCGATCAGGTGATCATGATCCGTGTGCGCTGAGAAATCGAGAAATTCCATCCTCATCCTAGGCTTGACCTCAAGGTCCTCATGCACGAACTTCCCGGTGTCGATCAAAGTCCTTCCAGCGGTTCCGGGAACCTGAAATCCTGTCAGGACGAGCGAGCAATCAGGCCTTTCGTACAGCCTGGAAATGTAATGAACAACAGGCCCTCCGTTCAACATGCCTGCCGTTGTCAGGATAACGCAGGGACTCTCTATGATCCTGTCCCTGTCCATCCCCCTCTCAACCTTGTGCGCCCTTGAAAACGCCTTCTGGAGTATCTTATGATTCCTGATGCTCTTCGGATGCCTCAGGATCGCCTCTGTCGCCCGGATCCCCATACCGTCCATGTAAATCGGGACGCCCAGCTCGTGAAGGATTATCAGTAATTCCTGCGTTCTTCCCACGGCGAAAGAGGGTATAACACATATCCCTCCCCCGTAAACTGTTTCCTGCACGATCTTCTTGAGGGAATCCTCGAGCTTCTTCCTGTTGGGGTGGTTGGTGTAGGAATAAGTGGATTCGCTTACAAGAACATCTATCCCCTTTAACTTCTTCTCCGCTCCTCCCATAAGCTGCGTGTCCATGAATTTCACATCCCCTGTGAAGAGAATCCGCTTCCCCCCGTTCTCGAGCAAAGGCATGACGCTCCCTGGTATGTGACCTGCGTGATGGAATTCCACGGAGGACGTTGTGAAATCCTCCCTCTCGCCCGCCTTGAGAAACCTCACGTTCCTCTCGAGCTTCTTTATGTCCGTCATCAGGTAATCCAGAGGACCTCCCTCCCTCTTCTGGAGCTTGAGCGAATCGCGGAGAAGGATGGATAGCAGATCCAAAGTCGCGGGCTCGCAGTAGATAGGCCCGTCATATCCCAGCCTGTAGAGCTGGGGAAGGAGGCCGGAATGATCAAGATGGGCATGCGAAACAAAAACACCATCGAGATTTATTTTCGGCTGGATCGGCTTCTCCCCTGACTGCACGCTGATCCCGTACTCCCAGAGAAACTTCTCGGACCCCGTATCTATCAACATCCCCATCCTGCCTACTTCCCTGCATCCTCCGAGAAAGCGCATTTCGATCATTACAAAACCTTTCTTTAGAATTTGTAATAATTGATTAATAACTATTTAAACCTCTTACCTGTTCTCCCGGTCAGATGGTAGCCAACATCATAGCTCAACATCCCCAGGAATATTATCCAGTACCCGGTCGCGAAAGAAACCAAAAAAGTCACGATCTCCAGAACCACCCTCTTCTCCAGAACTTTCGAAAGAATCCCCTTTATCCTTCCCCTGTCCGCTGGGTCGCTCAATATCTCATCCGCCACTCCCGCGGCAATGAATAACAAAAGAAGGCCAAGATCCACTGCCGGTAAACCCCAGACAGCAAGCGACAGGACCATTGCCAGAATCCCCACAACATGCGGTTTGCTGTCTATTTTTTTCGTAACCAAAACAGCTATCACGATCGCGAAACCCAGGGGGGCGAGCAGAGGATGGTTCACGAGCACGTAGGCGATCAAAATCCCATACGCAGTCCCGCCCGCATAGGCCAGAGATCCCGGTAACTTCAGACCCTCATCCACTATGAGGTCCACGAACTTCGTAAGAACCCCTATCCCAAACACAACGAGCAGGATCTCCATTCCCATCACAGAAACTCCGAGATTAGCAGGGGAAAAACAATCGTTGCATCTCCGTCAATCGTGATATGATTCGCTCGCTTGTTAATCTTCCCCCAGGAGACCGCCTCGTTCGTCCTCGCCCCGGAGAGCGAGCCGTCCCAGGGCTGAGAGGTCGTTACATACACAGCGTAATCCATCCCTTCGCGGACGATATTCGCCCCTATCGCGTGATGTTTCGATATCCCCCCTCCGAGGATTATTCCTCCCGTTTTTCCCGCGTTCAGGACGATATTTGCGAGATCCTTCATATCCCCTGTAACATCTATCCCGAAATCAGGATGATCCTGCTTGAAGAAATAGGTCTGCAGCCCGATAGCGGAATCCGTTATCCCCGGGGAGAAAACAGGAATGCGATTTCGTTCGGCCCAGTAAAGGAAAGAACCCCTGTCCTTCGTGAGTTTCCCCATCTCCCTCGCTAGCTCACTCGGGCTAGTGACCTTTCTCTCTCTGTGAATTCTCTTGAACAACTTCTGCATCTTTCTCTCAAGCAGAACGTAACGATCGTTAGGGACGATTATGTTGCCTATCCTGTTCATCCCCTTCTTCCGCAAAACCCTGTCATCCAGGCTGAAATCCCCTAGCAGGTAGGGCTTGAACGACCTGATGAAATCGTGTTCAATCCCTCCACCTGTCGTTATTATCACATCCACCATCCTCTTCTCGCACATTCTCGCGAAGAGCGAGCGAAGACCTGAAGCAACCATGTTAGCGGTGAAGGTAAGAAACACGACCGCTTTCTCCTTTCTCATCTCCCTTATTATCTCCACCCCTCTTGCCAGGCGCTCGGCCTGGAATCCCGCGGAGCCCATCTGCCCCACGATCTCCTCCGTTCTCATGCCCTTCCTGATGTTGAAGTCCTTTATTTTTTCCATAACAATCACCTCCTGAAAATTAGAATTAAAATTAACTTACCCTCGGGTCAGCGCCAAGAACCATCGAATGAAACCCATGTTTTTATTTTACCGTCACCACTTTTAAACCTTTTTACTCTTTCATCCTTTCAAAAGACGGCCTGATCTTGGATGTATCATAAATTATCGTGAGCTTTTTGATTCTCCCGTCATCCGCGAATTGAAAAACGTCTACGCACTCGAACGAAGTAGGCGTACCATCCTTTAATAACCAATCATAAAGGAAGTGACCGGCTCCAACAGATTTGTTATCGCTTTTGAGAATGTTCAGCAAGGTTATTTTCGATTTTGAGGTATCCTTGAAAAGTTCCCTGTAAAAATCGATTGCTTTTATTTTTCCGTACAGAGGCGAGAAAACTATCGCATCTTCCGTAAACAGTTTTATCATCATTTCGTAATTGCCTTTTTCCAAAGCATTCAGATAATCCTTTATTATTTTTTCAATTTCCATAAAACTAGATTGGAAGCTCTTTTAATAAAATTATACTCCAACTTTTCCTGAACGAAATTCATTTTTTATAAAACTCAAACAATTATACAATATAGTGATCGGCATGGATCTTGAAAAAAGACTGCATCTCGTGAAGAGGAACACGGAGGAAATTCTGACCGAGAACGAACTGAAGGCTCTCCTGAGGAAGAAGAAACATCCTTCAGCCTATATCGGTCTGGCGATCACGGGTAAACCCCACATAGGATACTTCATACCAATGATCAAGGTCTCAGATTTCCTGAAGGCGGGCTTCCACTTCAAGATCCTGTTCGCTGACATACACGGCCACCTGGACGACCAGAAGACTCCTTTCGAACTCCTGGACCACAGGATGAAGTACTACATGGAAGTTATCTCGGGCATGCTCGATTCGATAGGCGTTGACAGGGGGAAGCTCAAGTTCGTGAAAGGAAGGGATTTCGAGCTCGATCCAAAGTATACGCTGGACATGTACAAACTCTCCGCCCTGAACACCTTCGCCCGCTGCAGGAGAGCGGCCTCGGATGTCGTCCGTTTCGGAAAGGAGCCTAAACTGAGCGGTTTCATCTACCCGATACTGCAGGCGCTTGACGAGGTTTACCTCGAATGTGATGTTCAATACGGAGGACACGACCAGAGGAAGATCCTCGCCTTCGCCCGTGAGGTCCTCCCAACCCTTGGATACAAAAAGCGAGTGGAGGTTATGACCCCGATGCTCCCCGGCCTTCACGGAGAGAAGATGTCCGCTTCCGAGGAGAAATCAAAGGTTGACCTTCTCGACTCCCCGGAAGCCGTGGAGAGAAAGATTTCAAGGGCCTTCTGCCCTGCAGGAAAAACCGAAAACAACGGCGTTCTCGCTTTCATGAAATACGTGATCATGGTTCTGAAAGAGGATCGGAAGGAGAAATTCCTGGTTGAGAGACCTGAAAAATTCGGGGGAAACGTTTCCTACGGGAATTACAAATCACTCGAAAGGGATTTCGTTTCCGGGAAGCTCCACCCGGAGGACCTGAAAAAAGCGATGGCGAAAGAAGTAAACAAAATGCTCGAGCCGGTAAGAAAGAGATTCAAAGGAAAGAAAGATCTCGTCCGAAAAGCTTATCCTTAGAAACAGCTATTCAAGAATCCACGGAACGTACACAGAAACCTCTTTCACCCCGAACTTCATTTTCTTTACGGGTTTCTCACCGTACTTTTCCTTCGGGTAAACCCAGTATGCTGATATCAGGATGTCGTAACCCGTTCTCTCCCTCGTTCTCACCCTCACCCTCAGCTTCTTGACGTAATCGCAGATGTACCACTCCGGTTTCTGAGGCTTTACGTAATCCTTCCTCTTTATGGATAGAAGCAGCTCGAGCCATCCTTTCCGTACGCGCTCCTGCCCGATCTTCATCATCGCCTCCACATCCTCCTTCACGGAAACAATATCCCCCCTCGAAAGACCAACGAAACCGTATGGATACGGGTGCGAATGGTAGCCACCGATTATCTCCGTCCCCAGGGACTCGAACGTCCGTAACACACGCTTGAACGCGGCCTTGTTCCCGTGTATAACCTCCGAGGGCGTTCGTTTATCTGTCTGAAACGGGTAAACCTCCTTGACCGAAACGACCTCTGTCCTCTCCCCGTTTATCTCCCTGGTAGCGTTCCTGCCGAGAAGCGCCCCGTTCGTTTCCCTGTTGTACACCTCGACAGCGGAGGTGATGATCGTTCTGAATGTTCTCCTCTCTATGAAGACATCCCTGAAACCCTCTGTTTTCCTCTTCCCCCCGGCCCTTCGCTTTCTCATGCTTTATTATTGTCCGGAACCCGTAATAAATCTAGTTTACTCCAGAAAATTCTGCACACAAAGTTTATAAATGTACGCCCCCAACTATTCAGTAATGCTTAATGAAACAGCAAACGGGATCGAAGCTACGACTTCTCTAATCATTAGGCTCACCAATTGTTTCACCAAGCACGATACATTTCTGATGTATTGGTGATACATCATTTCAACCTTCTAACAACAACTTCTTAAAAACCTTCTGGTGCTGAAATGATCTTCCAATACGTTTCTGGGCTGAGAGAGGAGTCTGAGAATCTTTCCGTAAATGAAATCCTCGATTTCGCCATTAAGATCGCCGGCAAACACCTCAACGGAAAGAAGATCAAGATATTGGGTATGATAGCAGCCTACAAAGAGCCAAGGACCATAACCTCCGCCGTTGACCAGATCTCCCACATTTTATGCTGCCCGAAATCAACGGTATGGATGAACATGAACTTCCTGAAAGACCTGGGCCTGATAAAAAACGGGAGGGGCAGGCCGGTGAAGCTAACGAAGATCGGGAGGATGATACTCGAAAACAAAACGGGAGGAGGTGAAGAATGAAGGAAGTGGAAAGTAAAGTGGAAATAGTCAAATCAAGACACATAGACTTTGGCGTGTATGGTTCGGATACCAGATTCATATTCACAGGAGCTGACGGCGAAACTTACATAGAGAAAAAAGACTTCAACAACGATAAGGTTAAAGGCATCATTGAAAAAGAAGGCGGAAAGCTTTACTTTTGCTTCACCAAATATGCATTGGGAGGAGTTTGAATGGGAATATCTGATATACGCTATAGATTTGGAGGATACGGAACAGAGGAACTAATCATGTATATCAAAGGTTTTGGTATCGGAAGGAGATTAACATCGGATGCTCTCGAAAGACGATTTTTCTACGAATCTCTGGCAATCCAAGAACTGAACCAAAGGGGGCTGGCATATCCTCTCACAGTTTAGAATTGGAGAAGAAGCCTCTGAAAGTCTATTTCTGGCGATCAAACATATAATACCCAGATCACTCAAAAATATAAACATAGGACTTGAAAACTAAAGTAATTGAAAAGCCAGGGAATTCCCATGAAACTCGAAATCAACCCATGGGGGACAGAGGACGTGAAGGACTACGAGAAGCTATCGAAGGAGTTCGGAATCCAGCCTTTCGCTCCTCTCCTGAAGAGAATGAAGGAGCCTCACCTACTCATGAGGAGAGGGATTGTGTTCGGGCACAGGGACTTCAACAAGATCCTTGATTCGGTCAAGAGGAAGGAGAGCTACGCCATGATGACGGGTTTGATGCCCTCCGGGAAGTTCCATCTTGGTCACAAGATTCTCGCTGAACAGATCATACACCACCAGCAGGTTATGGGAGGAAGGATATTCCTGTGCGTCGCGGACGTTGAGGCTTATAACATGCGGCTTAACAACATGGAGGCCCTCCGAAAGACAGCGATAGAGGAATACCTCCTGAACTATATCGCTCTTGGCCTGAAACCGAAAAACTGCGATTTCTACTTCCAGAGCTCCCGCTCGAAAGACCCGGACCAGGCAAATGCCTTCTACCGCCTCGCCGGAATGGCCGCGAGAAAGACGACCTTCAACGAGATGCGCGCGATTTACGGAGAGATCTCACCTGCGAAAGTAATGTCCGTAATGATTCAAGCTTCCGATATCCTCCACCCCATGCTCCCTGAATTCGGGGGATTCAAACACGTGGTCGTCCCTGTAGGGGTGGACCAGGACCCCCACATGAGGCTGACGAGGGATATCGCTTC
>WVZE01000038.1:39003-64293 GCA_011772645.1 Candidatus Aenigmatarchaeota archaeon
TTCATCAGGGGCCTGAAGGGAGGGAAGATGTCGAGTTCTGATCCCCTGTCCTACATCGCCCTCACGGACGACCCCGGAGGGATCAAGAACAAGATCATGAAGTACGCCTTCTCCGGCGGGAGGGAAACGATAGCTGAACACCGGAAGAAAGGGGGCGTTCCCGAGGTTGACGTGTCCTACCAATACCTCTATTCCCAGTTCGAGCCCGACGACAAAAAAATAAAGAGGATCTACGAGGACTACAAGTCAGGCTCGCTCCTCACGGGAGAGCTCAAACAGATCCTGATAGAAAAGCTCGAATCCTTCCTCCGCGATCACCAGAGGAAGAGGAAGAAAGCGAAGAAACAGTTAGAAAAGTTCCTGAAATGATTTATTTTGAAAGTTTCAGTAAGGATTCCAGAACAATCGGGAGTTCCGTTACCCCGTCATCTCCGCTGAAATGCTTCATATCGTGTCTGATTATCAGCTCGGCATTTATCTTGTTTTTGAATATGTCGCCATACTCCAATGAAACGTAAGGATCGTTATCAGAATGAATCGCAACGAAGTTTTCGCAATGAGATCTTATTTTATCCCAGTCAAACGGTTTTTCGAAGAAATTTTCAATTTGCTCAATACCCAAACCATCTGAAAAACCCGCGACCAGAACAGACCCCCCGACCTTCTCCCTTTTCTTGAGAGTTTCAAGGTATCTCAGAATCGCAATGCAGCCCAAGCTGTGCCCCACCAAATAGCAATCCCCATCCGGGTTCCCGACCGTTTTTGTCAGATGCCCCACCCAGGCACTCATTTTGGGATTGTCCGTGTCGGGCATCGCGGGGATAAAAACTTTGAATCCCCTCTTTTCCAGTTCATTTTTCAACCAGGGTCTCCATCCCTCGTTCGGATGCCCCCCCCATCCGTGTATCAGGAAAACCCTTTTCAACATAGTATTATATACCAGATAACAATTTTTAAACCTTCTGGGAACAATTTATTCTATGGCGCGGGGGTAGCCAAGCGGTCAAAGGCGCAGGACTTAAGTCTGAGGCTTAAGTGTTGAGTCCGAAAGGACAGTGAAATAACAGCCCTTTGAGAGATCCTGTGGCTTAGTGCCTTCGTGGGTTCGAACACCACTCTTTCCAGACGCTTTCGCAAGTCGCAAAGAGCGGTGGACCAGAAAGGTCCATTTCGAAAATCCCATCCCCCGCATTTTCAGATTTATTAATAAAGCAGGGTATAATTTAAAATATGGCAGTTTTTGGTAAGGATGCCGGGGCGAACCTGGAGAAGATCGCCGCTGAACTGATCAACAGGGTTAACGAGAACATCCGGAGGCTGCGTGTGCTGGACAACAGGGTGAAAGCCCTGGACAACAGGATCAACTCCATGGAGCAGAACACGCTCGTTCAGAGCAAGAACTTCCAGAAATCCCTGTCCGAGAGAGATGTTAAGATAGCTTCCCTAGAGGAGAAATTGCGGAAAACAGAGATGGCGATCAAGGAGATAGTGAAACAACTGAAATTCGTCGCCACGAAATCGGACGTCGAGGAACTTAAACACTTCGTTGACATCTACAATCCCCTGAAATCAAAATTCATTACAAAGGAAGAGGTAGAGAACATACTAAGTGAGAAGTTGCCCTAAAGATAACCTTTTAAGGAGGTAAAGCAAATATAAATTAATTGGTGGTGTTTGATGTTCAACCCTTTCAGCAGAAAGAAAAAGAAACCGAGCGGGGAGGCCCCGATGCCGGAACCCATGCCCTCACCAAGCAGGCCGAGAGGCGTCCCTACCGCAGAAGTGCAGGCTCTTTCTTCAAGAGGCGTAGCCGAACCCGACATCATAAGCACCCTGAGAAGGGAGGGATATGGAATAAGCGAGATAGACCAGGCAATGAAGGAAGCCCTTAAGGGGAGAGTAACCCCGGAAGGACCACCGGCCCCGGCGGGACCACCGGCACCAAGAGAGCCGCCAGCAGGACCTCCCGAACCGTTTGAACCCGAACCTTTACCACCCGCGGGACCCCCACCTACAGAACCTCCGAGAACCCCCATAAGAAGGGAGGAGTCCCCGGTTCCAAGCCCACTGGGGGAATTTGCAGGTGTTCCTAAGGGTGAGGATTTTCTTGAAAGAGAGGATCCTTCAATGAAAGGACCCGAATTCCCGGAAGAGGAATTCCCCCCGCCTCCCACGAGAAGAAGGAGAACGAAGGGAATTGACAGGAGAGAGATAGAGGAACTAACAGAGGTGGTGGTTGATGAGAGGCTCAGGGGCCTGGACGAGAAATTCAATACAATACAATCCCAATTCCAGAGGACCAACAGCAAGATAAACGCCCTCTATGAAGAAATAAGCAATTTAAAATCCTCAAAGGGCGGGGAAGTCAAGGGGATAGGAGAAAAAATAGACAGTTACAAGCAGGACATGAACGAGCTGAACGGGAGAATAGAATCAATGGAGCGCGCACTGAAGGATTCGCTCTCCCCCATGCTGGAGTCCCTCAGATCACTCTCGGAAACCGTGAAAATGCTCAAAAAGAAGGGATAAAATTATTTTCTAGGTGTCAACATGGAAGTTAGCAGAGTTGTTACGTGTTTCCTGAAGTACAAGGACAGGATACTGATAGTGAGGAGAAGCGATAAGGCCGGATCCTACCGGGGAAGGTGGGCGGGAATATCGGGATTCATCGAAAAAGGCGAGAAGCCCCTGGAAACCGCACTCAAGGAGATAAGGGAGGAGACGGGCCTGATGAAAGATAAAATAACTCTCCTTAAAAAGGGCGAAAAATTCGAGGTTAGAGACGATAACCTGAAAAAACTCTGGATAGTCCACCCCTTTCTTTTTGAGACCGGAACGGATAATATTTCGCTGGACAGGGAACACAAAGAGTACGAATGGATAAAACCCTCCGAACTAGAAAATTACGACACCGTCCCGGAACTTGATAAATCCCTCAAAAACGTTCTGTAACCTACCTCTTCAACTTCAGGGTGATCCTGTTTGTCCTGCCCAGATGTTCAACATCCACTATTCCCCTCTCCTTGAGGCTCGCCACGAGCCTCGAAACCTTAGCCTTTGAGAAATCCGATTCCCTGACCAGAACCCTCTGTATGGCTTGGCCCTTCCTCTCCGCAAGGATGTCTATTATCCTTTTCTCGTCCCCCTTCATGAGCGGCATCACGACCTTTACAGAGGACTCCCTGTGCGTCCTTTTTACATAGCCCACGGCAATGACGGTTATCAGGACGACCGCGATTATTACAATGATCGCAACATCGTAAAGGGACCCCGCAGCCGCGGGCATTATGTACGAAACCGAGAATTCCAGATCATCCCCGACCTTTACGTCCTCCCTCTCCCAGTAGACCATTATGTGCTTCCCGTCACTCAGGGTATTCCCGTATCTCGGGGTGAAGGACTCGCTCGGAACCTTGGTTTTAAGCGTCGCTGTCTCGGGCAGATAAACTATGGAGAACGCCCTCTCCACGGGAACGTCCACCAGGTAGAGCGAATCGAATTCGTAATCCTCACCGATTTTGTCAACATTTTCCCTTGTTTCGAAATCCAGCTGGACCTGCGTCTTGTTCATCTCCTCGGTATTCACAACATCGCAGGATATTACCGTTAACTCCCTTTCCATTTTAGTTTCACATTCAGCGGTCCCGTATTTGTTTTCAACCTCCAGGTTGTGCACCTCGTATTTAACCCTGTAATCGAAGTGCCCTACCTCGGAATCGAAAATCAGGCTAATGGTGTTCGCTGCTGCCATCTCCCTGTCCAGACGGGTCTCTATACCGTAGTATTCCAAATTCTGCGAGCGCACGGGGCATGCCAGCAGTATGAATACGACTAACGAAAACAGTAGGATTTTCGAATTCATAATTACCTATAGAGAAGAGAAGGTTTAAAAGTTTTGAAACTGTTTCACCGGGCTAACCGGCATGCGGAGAAATAACAATTTTTTACCCCGTTACAAACTCCTGGAAATTGCAACTGTTTCACAGGTCTGGACGCCCTTGATGTTCTTGATCCTTTTCTCCAGATCATCCATCTTACCTTCCTCATCCGGGACGAGTTTCGTGAACTTCAGGGCCTTCAGCCCGAACGCGACAGGTTCCTCCTCCAGTCTCTGGGGCTTCAGGTCCTCCAGATCTTTCCTGACCTGATCGAACATCCCCATATTCTCTGGTATTATCTTGAAAACAACGATCACATCCCCCATACACAACGCCTTCCTAACTTAACGGAGACGACCTAATACGTAAACCAAGTCGTCAACTTATTTACCGACGTAGAGCTCTGCTCTGCGTACTTTGAAACCTTACGGTCCTATGAACTTGCAGGAACCGCACATGTAGGTGTTCACGAGTTTTTTACACCTCTCACACCTAACGACCTTTTTCTTCCAGCAGCTAGGGCAATCAAACTCCACCCAGTTTTTCTGGGTCTCTATCCTCACACCGCAGCTCGAACAGTTCATGTTGAAACCTCGGATTATCAATAATATTGAACAAGTATTTATATAAATAGTTTGGATTCCGCTCGCTCTTCCAATAGTTTTAAATATGCTTCATATAATAATACTGATATGTAATCTGACGTAGATTCCATCTACGTCTCTCGAAACTACCAATGAAAGGAGGGATGACATGCCAGGATTCATTAAGTTCGAAGTTCCGAAGGATCTGGCTGACAAAACTTACGAGGCTGTGGAGATCGCGAAGAACACAGGCAAGCTAAGGAAGGGAGTGAACGAGACAACCAAATGCATAGAGAGGGGACTGGCGAAACTCGTGATAATCGCAACCGACGTAACTCCTGAGGAGATCCTCATGCACTTGCCCGTCCTCTGCGAGGAGAAGAAGGTCACTTACGTGTACGTGCCTTCGAAACTCGAGCTGGGCAAGGCAGCGGGAATCGATGTCGCTACCTCGAGCATCGCGATAGAGGAAGCGGGCGACGCGAAGAGAATTGTAGAGGACATAAGGAAAAAACTTGAAGCCATAAGCAAGAAAAAGTAAGGCGGAAACATCAAATGAAGCATATGAAATATGCTTCCCCGTAAAGTTTAGTAAGGCGTTTAACATGGCCGTAGCAGCAGAAGTGATCCAGGTCCTGAGCAGAATGGGAGTAAAAGGCGTGACAGCGGTTAGATGCAAGGTTCTCGAAGGGAGGGATCAGGGAAAGGTTCTCATGAGGAACGTTGTCGGCCCTATCAGAAAGAACGACATAATAATGCTAAAGGAAACGGAGATGGAAGCCGCTGGAAGGATCTCGCAGGGCAGGTGATCAGGGTGAAATGCTCGATATGCAAAGACACGATCCACAAGGGTCTGGGCAAGATGTTCGTGGGGAATGACGGAAAGATATTCTACTTCTGTTCCTCCAAGTGCCAGAAAAACTGGAAGCTTGGGAGGTCCCCAAAAAAGCTGAGATGGATTTCCCGCGAAAGAAAGGAAAAGAAATAGCTAACTTCCCGTAAGCCTTCTTTTAACCTCTTTTGTTGGCGCGTAAGTCAGTATTATCAGAATTATTGATACCGCGAAATACACGAATTTAAGACCCACCAGTGCGAGGCCGACCGAGAACACCCCTCCGATCACGAACATCACCACTATTCCCAGGAAAGGAATTTCTTCCCCTCCCCTCAGCAGGCTCTCAAAAAGAAGGACGATCCCCGCCAGGATGAACGCTATCATCCCGAGGAAGACGAACTCGCTCTCCGTGGTCACCAGTATGGTGAACGAGGTGATGGTGAGGCTTCCCGTTATAAATCCCTTCCAAAGGCCCAGCCAGCTCTTTATGTGCGAAGGATTATACTCCATCCTCATAATAAATAATTACTCTGAAAACTTAAAAAGAAAGTAAAGGGGACAGGAACCTATCCCACGTAATCCGTTTCCTCTTTGAGCGCTCTCTTTCTTTCCGCTCCCCTTGTCTTGAAGTTCTCCGCCATCTTGTCATAGAACTTCACGAGCTCCACATTTATCGATGGCTTAACCTTGTCCATCGCACCGCTGAAGTGTTTGTTCACAACTTCCTTCGCGTTTATGTTCTCCCTGAGGGCGTTCAGGCCAGCCTCCCTCGCGAGCGATTCGATATCAGCTCCCGAATACCCCCCGGTCTGTTTCGCCAGTTTTTTCAGGTCCACTCCCTTGAGAGGCATGTTCTTGGTGTGAATCTTGAATATCTCGAGCCTTGCCTTCTCGTCCGGGGCGGGGACGAAAACCTGCCTGTCAAACCTCCCCGGTCTCAGCAGGGCGGGATCGAGAATGTCCGGCCTGTTGGTCGCTCCTATCACGACCACGTTGTGGAGTTCCTCAAGGCCTGACATCTGGGTCAGAATCTGGGAGACCACGTTCTCCATAACCCTAGTTCCCATTTCCAGACCTCTCCTGGGAACGATCGAATCCATCTCATCAAAGAATATTATGCTCGGAGCGACCTGTTTCGCTCTCTTGAACACCTCGCGAATCCTCCTCTCGCTCTCCCCGACCCATTTTGAAAGAACCTCAGGACCTCTGATCGAAATGAAGTTCGCCCCCGATTCATTCGCCACTGCCTTCGCAAGCAGGGTCTTCCCTGTCCCGGGAGGCCCGTAGAGCAGAACCCCTTTCGGAGGCTTTATCCCGACCTTTTCAAAGGACTTCGGATTTTTCAAAGGCCATTCCACTATCTCCTTTAGAGATTGTTTCACGCCTTCCAGCCCTCCGATGTCCTCCCACTTGACATTCGGAATCTCAACCATCACTTCCCTCATAGCCGAGGGCTCAACCATCTTGAGCGCGTTCTGGAAATCCTTTTTGCCGACCTTCAACTTTTTGAAAATTTCCGGAGGAAGCTCCTCCTCCTTCTTCCACGATATCTGGGGAAGATTACCCCTCAGCGCGGACATCGCGGCCTCCTTTGCCAGAGCCTCGAGATCCGCTCCCACGAAACCGTACGTCACCCCTGCCAGCCACCTCAGATCAACCTCGCCTTCCAGGGGCATGTTCCTTGTATGTATCTGGAGGATCTCATCCCTCCCCTTGGTGTCCGGAACTCCTATCTCGATCTCCCTGTCAAACCTTCCTCCCCTTCTGAGAGCCGGATCCAACGCGTTCTCCCTGTTCGTCGCCGCGATAACTATTACCTTCCCTCTCGCTTTCATCCCGTCCATCAGGGAAAGCAGCTGGGAAACCGTCCTTTTCTCAACCTCCCCGGTGACCTCCTCCCTCTTGGGGGCGATCGCATCAATCTCGTCAATGAAAATTATTGATGGCGCGTTCTTCTCAGCATCCTCGAATATCTTTCTGAGATTCTCCTCTGTCTGTCCATACCACTTGCTCATTATCTCAGGTCCGGCGATTGAATAGAAGTTCGCCCCTGACTCATTCGCCACGGCCTTCGCAAGCAGGGTCTTCCCCGTCCCTGGGGGCCCGTAGAGCAGAACCCCTTTCGGAGGCTCGATCCCCAGTTTCGTGAAGAGCTCGGGATGCCTCAGAGGGAGCTCAACCATCTCCCTGATCTTCTGTATCGCCTCATGCAAACCCCCGATATCCTCATACGTTATGGTAGGGATTCTCCCCGTCTCTATCTCCATCGCCTCCTTCCTCAGTTCGACCTGTGTGGCGTCCGTTATCTTCACTATCCCCTCCGGGCTGGTGGAAACAACCGCCAGCTTGGTCTCTCCCGGTATCGGGGTGAAAGAGAAATCCCCCAGGCCCTCGACATCTATCCCGAAGCTCCTGAAGAAGTCCTCGAAGGGGCTCTCCCTCTGCCTCTTCACAACAGGAAAAGGCGAAATGATATCCCCCTTGAAAACAGGTCTCATGAAAAGGTTTTTCTTCAGAAGATCAGGATTCATCATTAATGTTATTCCCTTCTGGGCAGGAGCCAATGTGACCTTCTTCGCCTCCTTCGCATCCGCCTTGTTTATCTTGACCGTTTCTCCCACTCCCACTCCGATATTCATCCTAGTTATGCCGTCCATCCTTGCTATGTTCAGGCCGACATCCGAGGGATACGCGCGGACAACTATCGCGCCCGTCTTCTTCTGTCCCGAGAGCTCGACTATGTCACCTTCCCTGAGACCGAGCCTGCTCATGTTTTTCGAATCGACCCTTATTATCCCCCTTCCGGATTCCGCCCGGTTGGTAAGCTCCCCGACCTTCAGATTTATCTCATCACCTCTTTTCATCATGAACACCACCTCTCTCTAACGAAATATTATCAACATCAAGATATTCCATAACGTTCTTCCCGATTGTATTATTTAGGTCAGTTATATTAAAATCTTCAAGGTTCGTTTGTTTCTGCTCGATTTTCGGTTTCGGTTTCAGGGGTTCTCTGTCCCTTCCCAAAACCCTAGAAATTATCTCCTTCATGCTATCTCCTCATCCTTATTATGATCGAATGCTTGGTCTTGATCACCTCGATTTCAGGCTCCTTCCTCACCATCTCTATGATCCTCACGTATCTCCTCACCGTGAGGTTATGGATCCCCGTCCTCTCCGCGATCGCGTTCAGACTCAGAGCCTCCTCCTTCTCCTCCTCGAGTAACCGGAGGATCTCCTTCATTATCATCACAGGATCTCTCCTCATCCGAACACCTTACTATAGATTTATTACGTCTAGATACAGTATTTATATATTATAATATACAAATATGTACACTTTAAATATTTAAAGCTTTCTGCCTCGATGAAAAGTCTAAATCAACGAAATTCATGAGAAAAAAGCATAAAAAGACCAGAACTAAATTTCAATGGGATAATATGAAAAAATACACAAAGATTGGTGTATTTCTATTCTTTTTACCCTTTATTATGGGTTGTCAGCAAGAAACGAAAGAAATAAAAGAATATTCTGCTCCAGCAAAGCAAGAAACCCAAGAATACCCCGCCCCTGTAAGGACAGCGGGACACCCTGGTTCTGGAGAGTATAAGATAACCCAATCCATGATTCAAGGAGTAAGACCACGTGTTCACTTCAAACGTTATGAATTCACGAAAGATGATTATAAAACTGATATTATGCTTATTTGGGACGGTGATAATGAATACGTATATCTAGATCGTGGATGTGATAATACCGTTGATATGATAAATCTACGTCATAAAAGGGGAGACCCAGGAACTGAAGAAATGTTCGAATATGCCGATAAGACTTTTGCAAAATGGAAAAAAGAACTACATGAAAAATCCACCCATTAAAATTAACAAGCCATTTCAGCTCTATGCGATCTGAATGGTCAGAGGCAGTATCGGGCCCCAGTTCGCCGTCGATCTGTCACACTCCCCGAAAACCAGATCCTTGCACCCCACCACATCGTACATGTACGTTCCGTTATTCGCGTCCTCAGGGATCGAGATCTCGAATCTCTGGACCCCGAGATGGGTGTGGTTCAGCTCGATCTGTTCCTTTGTCTGGTTTATCCAGCTTTTCATGTCCGAATGCAGTTTCGGGCAGTCGGTGAAATATTCACACTTATACGCAGCCTTGGCAGCGAAGTCCATCGCCGAGGGGAAGGCCCTCGCAACGAACTTATGCGTTTCCTCGTCCCAGTCCGTGTTGTAGAAAACCACGTAGAATCTCGTTTTCTCCCCAGGCCCGACCTGGAACTCATTGATTCCGAATATCTTGAAGGTGAACCTCCCCTTCGGGATCTCAATGGTCTCGTTCTCCGATATGTTCTCGTACACGTATTCGGTCGTCTCGTTCAATTCCCCTCTCTGCACGCACCCGCTCGGGAGAACTATGAGAAACAGGACAACCAGAACCGCGAATTCCGCGTGCCTCATAATTTAAACTTCTCCGAGCCCAAATAAAAATTTTCAAAATATCAGTCAACAGGCGTTTTCCTGAACTTCACCCTTTTCTTGTATCTCTTCTTGTACTTCTTCTTCTTTTTGCTCTCGAAGTACTCGTCCTTGTCCACGCTCATTTCTTGCTCTTCCCCTTCTCCCTTTTACCTGCTTCCTCTGCCTTCGCTATTGAATATCCCCTGTCCTTCTCCTCGAACCTCATGGGCTTGAAAAAATAATATATCCCGACCCCTATCACCATCGCCACGTAAACAACCGCCCATATCAGTATGAAAACCAGGACGACAACCAAGGCTCCCAGGGCCGGCAGAACCAGGAAGGGTAGCAGGAACAGGAAAACAAAACCAGCGAATATCAGGGCCACGATCCCGAGCAGGAACGCCCCTGTCAACCGGAGGAAGTATCTCTTTTCTGCCATTCGCCTCACCTCTTCATCATTCCCCCTATGAGCATGCCCGCCGCGAGACTCCCCCCGCCCCTGTGGTTCGGCAGGTATTCAGCGAGCTTTCCTGCCAGCTCGCTTACCGGCAGACTCTGCACCCAGACCCTTCCGGGTCCTTCGCACGTCGCGAGGAAGAGACCCTCTCCTCCCCAGATCAGGTTCTTGATCCCCTTCACCCTCTCCACAGAATACGAAACCTCTGAATCGAACATCGCGAGGTTCCCTGTGTCCACCCTTATCTTCTGTCCCTTCGCAAGGTCGATTTTCGTGACCTCCCCGCCAACGTTGAAGAAGGCGATCCCGGGACCCTTTATCTTTATCAGTATAAGTCCTTCGCCTCCGAGCAGACCCGCTCCTATCTTCCTGGTCCAGGTCGCATCGAACGTGACAGATCCCTCCGAACACAAAAAAGCGTCCTTCTGCGCGATCAGTTGCTCCCCCTCTTTCAGCCTGAGCGGGATTATCTTCCCCGGGAACTCCGATCCGAAGCTCACCACACCATTCCCCTTCAGGCTCGAGAAATTCACAAGGAAGAAGGATTCCCCGGCGAACTTCCTCTTGATCGCGGACCAGAAGCCTCCCTTCATCTTGGTGTCCATCTTTACATTATCGCTCATGAAGATCAATCGACCTGATTCCGAAACAATCGTCTCTTTTTCATCCAGCTGCACGTTAAGAATCTGCATCGTGGTTCCCTGGAGATCGTATTTCATTCCGTCACCCGTTAATATTAATCTAATAATATAATCAGAGGATTTAAAAATAAAAGAACTGAAAACTCTATATAATTATGCTGGAATACCTCCTCCTGTTTTTAATCGTTTTAGTAATTGCATATCTCATGCAGGAAGTTGTGAATTTCGCCTTTTTCCTCCCCTCATTCTTCATACGGGACAAGAAATTCGAATGCCTGAGATGCGGGAAGTGTTGCAGAAAAGCGACACCAATGACCGAGGAAGACATGAAACTTATAGAAAAACATGGTCACAAGAGAAAGGATTTTGTCAGGGGATTCGGACCATTCAAAACATTCAAGAAGAAAAACGGTTACTGCATATTTCTCGGAATATCGGATAGTAAGGCGACATGTTCCATATACCCTTACCGCGCGAAGGCCTGCAGAGACTTCCCTTTCAAGAAAATATTCGGCTTTGAATTGAAAGACTGGAGATGCTCTTCCCTCAAAAAATAAACCTTTCGGCCAAAACCGAACAAAACCGAAACGCATATTATATACCTTCCCAATAATAAATCATGACCGGAAAGAAATTCACTGGACAGGCCTCAGCTTTGTTTGTCGTCCTGCTCATAATAGGAGGGATATTTTCTTACTACGCTTACCAGATCAGTCCATACCCGGCAGGAAAGGCCTCTTTCGAGAGGTTCGAGTCATGCTCCTCCCTCGCGAGCGCCTTCAGGGAAGCCAAGGAGAACATACAATCCTATTACATGCTGAGAGGCGATCAGATCCTAGGTGGAGTTGCTCCTATGGCAGCCGAGGCCGGGGCGAAGGCCCCAGATTATTCCACCACGAACATACAGGTCGCGGGGGTTGACGAGGCGGATATAGTAAAAACGGACGGGGAATACATCTACACGCTAACCGCATCCGGATATAGAACCGGGAACAGCAGACTGATAATAGCGAAGGCCTACCCTTCCGAGGAGAGCGAGATCCTGAGCGAGACAGACCTCGGGAAATTCCATCCCCAGGAGATGTTCGTCCATGACAACTACGTTTTAATTTTCGGTTCCACCTCGGAGGAAGTCCCGGTTATGGAAGAGTTTCCACCTACCCCTCCAGGGATGGCCCGCGAACAGATGATTTATCCCTACTACATGCAGCTGGCGAGCATCCAGATCTGGGAGGTGAGCGACCGGTCGAACCCGGAGCTGGTCCGTTCCGTTGACTTCGAGGGAAACTATCTCTCCTCCAGGAAGATCGGTTCGCATGTTTACTTTGTTATCAATTCCGTTCCCAATTACCAAATCCTGATGGAAACCACTTTCGAGGGCGAGGACATCCTTCCCCTCTACAGGGACCTGAAGGAGGAGGACGTCGGGAAGGACATCTCATTCTCCAAGACCTGCGGGTGCGCGGATGTCAGATACTTCGAGCCGATAAACCCCGAGAGGTTCGTCACCATCGCCTCGATCCAGATTGATGATCCTGAGGCAGAGATAAATAAAGAGGTGGTTGTTGGTTCGGGCCAGAACATCTACGCCTCCCTCGAAAACCTCTACGTTGCCGAGATGAACTACCCGTTCTGGTTCGGGTTCAGAGGGGGAGAGATACCCCAGGAGAAAACGATCGTTCACAAGTTCTCCCTGGATAACGGGGAGGTTTCCCACCTGGGCCAGATGGAGGCTCCCGGAAGGATACTAAACCAGTTCTCCATGGACGAGTACGACAACCACTTCCGCATAGCAACCACGGCCGGGAGGCTGACCAGGACAGGCGGGTCAACCTCGAACAACGTTTACGTTTTTGACGAGGATTTTGACATGACGGGGAAGATCGAGGACATCGCCCCGGGGGAATCGATATATTCAGCTAGGTTCATGGGAGAGAGGGGATATCTTGTCACCTTCAAGAAGGTCGACCCCTTCTTCGTCATAGACCTTTCCGACCACAGCAACCCCAGGATTCTGGGGAAGCTGAAGATCCCGGGTTATTCTGACTACCTCCACCCTTATGATGAGAATCACATAATAGGGATAGGGAAGGAGACAATCGAGGCCGAGGAATCACAGGGGGATTTCGCCTGGTACCAGGGAGTGAAGATGGCGATATTCGACGTCACGGACGTGGGCGATCCCAAGGAACTACACAAGGTTGTGATCGGAGACAGGGGAACGGATTCATACGTCCTCCACGACCACAAGGCCTTCCTGTTCGACAGGGAGAAAAATCTCCTGGTGATCCCGATCCTGCTCGCCGAACTGACAGAAGAGCAGAAGGAGCAGGAACCGCGCTGGGGCCCGCCAAGCGGAGAATACGTTTTCCAGGGAGCCTACGTTTATGATATAACGTTGGAGAACGGATTCGATCTCAGGGGAAGGATCACCCACTACGAGGACGACCAGACCTTCCTGAAGAGCGGATACTACTACTTCGGGGATCAGTACTCCGTGAAGCGATCGCTCTACATAGACGACATTCTCTACACGATCTCAGGCAAGAAGATCAAGCTCAACTCCCTAGCCGACCTTTCGGAGATAAGGGAGCTCGTTTTCGGAGTTGAGAGTTAAATCTTTGCTTTTTAAATTTCACCCCGAATTCTAGATTATGATAGATTTCGAGAAGCTGATCGATTCCCACCTGAACAGGGAGTTCAGGCCCAAGGATATCGGCAGGTATTATCCTTCCGAGATCGGGAACTGTCTGCGCAAGGTGTGGTTTTCGTACAAAAAACCAAAAGAGGTGGACAAGGAGAAGCTCAAGATATTCCAGGTAGGCCTGATGCTCCACGACTTCATTTCAGAGGTCCTCCGCTCTGAAAAAACCCCTGACGTCCGCCTGATACAATCAGAAGTCCCCTTCCGCCTTAACTTCCCGGAGTTCTCTGTTTCCGGAAGAGTTGACGACGTCCTTATAGTGGAGAGGGACAACCGAAAGCTTTTGGTTGAAGTCAAGTCCACCAAGCTCCTTTCCATGGTCAGGGAACCGAGCCTACCCCACGTGATGCAGATCCAGCTCTACATGCACGCCCTTAAGATCCCTGACGGCATGATCCTCTATGTGGAGAAACCCTCACTGAAGACGATCCAGTACGAGATAAAGTACGACCCAGAACTTGTGAAACGAATTCTCGAACGCTTCCATAACCTCCACTCCTCCCTGAAATCCGAAAAGATCCCGGATCCCGAGGCGAAACTAACGAAGGAGATGGAATGGATGTGCAGGTATTGCGAATACGTGGAGGAATGCGGGAAGGCTAAAACGGATTAAATTAATTTCAAACCAACAACCCCACACCCATTATAAGAACAACTACGAAGAACAACCTCTTTATCCAAACGTTTCCGATCCTGTCCGCATAATGCGTCCCCACGTAAGCGCCCGTAACCGAACCAACGAGCAAAGGGATGCCCAAAGAATAAACCACCACACCGCTTATTATGAAAACGAGTGTTGCCATTCCTGACATGAAGAACATCGATACCTTACGCGTGGCAGCGCTTTCCAGAAAGGTCTGGCCGAAAAGGAGTATAAGAACATATGCGAAAAATGTCCCGGATCCCGCTCCGTAGAACCCCCCATACATCCCGAGCAAAAACCCCGTAATTCCTCCGACAACATACCTGTGTTTTTTTATGAGAGACTTTGTTTTACTCAGTCCCATCCCGGGCTTTACCATTACAATCAGAAGAATCAGAATGGTCATGAACCCTATCACATACCTGAGGAGTATCTCATTAACCTGCAAAACCAGGCTGGCTCCTATGACTGCCCCGATCAGGGCAGGAATCCCCAATACGAATCCTATCCTGTAATCGATCAGCCTCTTCTCATGGAACTTGTACAGTCCTGTCGCAGTCCCGCCGAACGATCCCAGCCTGTTGGTGGCAACCGCCAGGCGGGGAGGAAGTCCAAGAAATATCAGTACCGGAATAGTTAACAAGCTCCCCCCACCGACCAGCGTTCCGAAGGAAGCGGCAACAAAACCTACCACGAAAACGATCAGGATGCTTACGGGATCCATAGTAAAAATTCGACCGGGATAATAAAAAGTTTTAACCGTAAGAAAAATCAATCACGTCCTCATCGATACTTATCCTCACCGAGGGCCAGCGATTTTCTTTGTTATCCGATTGCGCGACTTGTTTCACTCCCTTTTTACTGTACCGCCTGATCCTCAGGGGAACATACTTCCCGTCCATTTCCAAGTACATGGGAATTTTTTTCTTGATGAAATACCTGATCTCCCTCCTGGCGAGCTCCTCTCCATCCATTTTCAGAAACTCCTCAAAATAAGCGAGCTCGTTCTCAACGTAATCCCACTCGGAGAATTCCATGTTTAAACATTACCCGAAAACTTTTAAAAACCAGTAATAACCTTCAGATAATCCCTGTGCATCTCCAGTTTATCTCCGCCGTTCCGTCCACGATACTCACAACGCACGCGGGGTTACACCCCGGCTTCTCTATGTCCAGATCGATCCACCAGGTCGCTGTATCCGCGTTGCAGAAGGAGATGTCCTTGAGCGTCCCGTCCTTGACGCAGTCGCTTTCCGAAGCGATCCTCCTGGCCTCGAACAGGGTCATGCTTTCATTAAACGGGGTGATGCAGTGTTCATCAGCCTCTGTGAAATTCCTCCCGTCAGGCGTTCTGCACTCCCTTGGAATACTCCCTATTACTGGATACCCAGCCTCCACGCACTCGGTGAAGCTGGTTACCAACGGAACGCATGCATCCCCGTCAAAACATCTGCCCTCCCCGCAGTCGCAGATCTTCACTTCATGACTGTTCTCCGGAGAACAGCCGCAGGGCCCTATCAGGCAGGTATTCGGGAAATCCTCTGTCTGCAGGCAGCAAACTCCTTCCGTTACCGATCCCCCTGAATTCACGCAGGCCTGTTCCTCTGCGGTCTCAGCCGGAAAATACGTGACACACCCGCTCACAACCACTGCCAGAACCAACACCACCAAGATCATTACGGCCCTCATAAATTATAATTAATCCTATTTAATTAATAAATTAAGAAGCCCCTGGATAACTACATCTCAATATTTTAAAAAGGGGAGCAACGCCGCTAAAAACCGGAAAATGTTTAAACAAAGGTTTAAACATAACAATAAAACCGACCCCGAACAAATTCTAATCATGGCAAAGTCCACGACCCTTGACAAGGTCGCCAAAGTTCTCGACAAGGCTGCCAAACTTCTGAGAGGCCCGTACAAGGTCGCCTCAGCAGGGGTGGTCGCGGCCGTGATCGGCGGGATAATAAAGCTCCAGGCGCTCACCCAGACCTTCCCCGAGCCCTTCGACACAGTTGGAAACGTTGTAATATTCGTCGCTGTTCTAATGGTCGTGCTGGACATCTCCAGGGGCGGGCTGCTGGACTGAGCATCGATAGTATGGACTAAAACTTTAAAAGTCTTATTTACTAAAAGATATATATGAATTCGGAATATATCATTTCAAAAGATCAGATAAAATGGATAAACAGAAAATATGGAGGAGGCCTGAGAAGTGACGCGGAAATAGAGAGTGCCCTCCACCTGGGTAAGGGGAAATCCGCTTTCCGCAAGATAGCGTATTTGTGGAGGGCTATTCTTGTAGGACATCCATTCACCGACGGAAACAAGAGAACCGCGCTCATTACGGCTTTAACCATGTTAAAGGCCTGTAAAATCAAAACAGGTAAGAAGGTTAATGAGAACCTGGTTTCCGGAATAAGGAAAATAGCCGGGGAGAATGTAACAAACGTTAACAGAATAGAGAGGTTGATAAGGTATGCGGTTACGGGAGATTGAGAGGATAATGAAGGAAAACGAGAAGTACGCGAAGATGCTGGAAGAATTTGATAGAACAGGGAATCTCCCCCTGGAGAAGATCCTCCGCTCCTTCACGATCCGACGTTCCACTTTCAAGGCCCTGAAAAATGAATCAAAAAGAACAGGCAAATCCATGAGTAACATCTTGGACGAGCTCGTGGAGAAGAAATTATCCTGATGGATTCCATTAATCCCTCCTAGGAAGGATTGCCACTCACTATAAACAGGAATCCGGGTTTGACTCTTTCAATAACATAAATTCTTAAGAACACTACCCAATCTTTCGAACACGCTTTCCAAATACATTTCCCTAAAATTTTCTTTTAAATATTTATCTGCATCTTCAGATGACATACCTTCCATCTCCCCCTCCATCTCTTTACATGATTCTTTGAGTTTCAACCAAATTTCCTTATCCACGGAGTAAATTCCAGGTCCGTTTTTACAAGTTTTGCAAATTGGAACAAGAGCACTCAACATTTCCTCATCCATGCTTTTTATCCCCTCTGATACATTTTCAATACCAAGTTTCGTACCCTGCCAACAGTTATAATCACCATTAATCAGGCCTTCTAAATAACTTTTAAAAATAGTCATATATTCTTTACAGGAACTGCAGTAATCCACCAGTTTTTTCTCCTCATTCATTCACCATTTATAAATCTGACCCTAAATGAAAGAAACAGAAAACGACGCTTGGTTTTGACTCATTAAAAAAGAAAAAAACGGAGCTTTAAGCTCCGTAACCTGCCGGTGTCGCGTGAGCATCCCATAGATGCCCTCCGTCATACGTCCCGTGGCTCATTATCACTTCGAACTGCCCCCAGATACAGTATCCTCCTTCTTCCCAGTTTGGGTTTGTATCGTCACAGGGCAATCCAATCCATTTGTACATGTAATGCCAGGTCTCTCCCGAACCTCCGGGAACCATCCCGTTCCATTCGTTGCTGAGCCACGCCCTGTAGGGCGGGTTCGACCATCCTTCCTCGTTGCCCCTGTCCCATTCCGAGTTCCACTTCATGAGCAACATGTCATCCGCGTAAGGTCCGAGATAGGCCGTACACCAGGCCTCATCCCCGATTTTATCCATGCACCAGCTCCAGCCCGTTCCCACGAAAACCCTCGCCTTCCTGTTGTAGCCCGCATCATCGAAACCGCCCGCAGCCACGGTTCCGATCGCAAGCACCAGGGCAACCGCAATCGCTCCAAGAACCAACCTTCCTTTCATAAACTAACACCCCCGTAGTTTACATTTAGACCTTGAGGGAAAGTTTTAAAAAACCAGCGTTTAAACAAATGTTTAAACATTAGCACGCTGCTTCTGAATGGTGTGAATATTACCCATTTCCCTGTAGATATACAGAGAAGCTATCACTATCAGTGTTGAGGGAAGACCGATGGCGATCCTCTGGAAGAGGCCGGGATAGGGGAAGACGGGATCGAGCTCGAGATGTATGTAGCCGAAAACCACTCCCAGTATGATAAAGACAACGAACAAGTAAAGCATGAAATTCTTTCCCTCCTTCCTGAACCCTCCCCCTGTAAGCTCATGTATCACGAACAGGATGATGCCGAACAAACCAAGCACGAGAGGCGACTCACTCACAAACTGGTGGGTCACGCCTATCACGCTCACATTCACACATCCCGGATCGCAGGGGAACAAACCCACACACGCCACGCTGATCCCTGAAAGGATGATAAGGAAAGAGCCTATCCTCCCCGCCCAGTTTTCAGCGTAATTCCTGTAAAGACCGATCCCGAAAAGGAACATGAAGAACCCGAACAGGAAGAACAGGATGTTCGCCTGCAGCATGATAGGGCTGTCAACAGCTCCCTGCTTGCTCACCACATCATCAAAATGATTGTATCCGGGGAAAAAGAAACCCAGTGGAACAGCGATCACCAGAAAAATCGCGGAGCTCAGCAAACCCGACAATATAAGAAACCTCTCAAGCCTGGGATTCATAATTATATTTTTCTCTGAATGATATATATGCCGATTCCTGATAACCCGGGCATTATTTTATCCATTGCTCTTCTCATAACATTTCTTACAGAAATACTCCCAAGCCTGTGAAGGATATAATTGGACAACTACAGTCGAGTCCTTTCCACATATCTTGCATGTATTATGCATAAGAAATTTTCCTGCTGCTTTTTCGATACTCATAATTTTTCTTCTCTAACAATATATTGGATCCGCAGACATAAAAGGACCTTCTGTATAGGCAGCCCTGAAAATATCAAACTTTTCGAAAGTTTACCAACCTAAGAATTAGTCCCTTCTCTTGCTGAAACACTCTCTGCAGTAAACAGGTCTGCCTTCTGTTGGCTTGAAAGGAACTTCGCACTCTTGTCCACAATCAGCACAAACCGCTTTGTGCATTTCTCGCGGTCCGAAATCTCTCCTGAAACCTCTCCCGCCTGAGTCATTTCCTCTCCTGTTTGAACCATGTCTTTTGAAATCTCTCATACTCAATCTCCTTTTAACAATGCAGAAGGAAGGAATCCTCCCGCATTATCGTTTGTATTGGGGTTACATGCTTATAAATGCATAAGGGAGGTTTAGCCTTTAAATCAAAGTTCCGAGCTGTCTGCGACTTTAGCATCAATGAGCAAACGATATTTATCAATTATACTTCTTATTGCTTCCTTATTTGTTACTTTTATCACTTTCAGTGGATGCTCGAAGAAAGAGGTCAGGGTTGGATCTAAACTTTTCATTATGTATAAAACTCCATCATCACCCAGATGAAAAGTATAGGGACGTTTTTCCAAAATCTCATTATCGACACAGGAGGAGTCTGTGCTGATTATAAACCCCTCGTAATTAAAAATTTTCATATGTGTAAATTGTTAGAAAGATTTTTAACCGTTGATTAAGCTCTGAGGCTGGTTTTGAAGGGAGTGTGAATTTTTAACTACTATTAAGTTTATAAATCCTTTTATGAAAATATTATCCATGAGTTCAAAAGATTCAGGAGAAATTCCATGGTATTTGTTAGGGTTTGTATCCCAAAATCCAGGACATCTTGATAGTGAAGGTTTATTTGAAAATGCGTCACAATACTCAGAGCTTTTTGGTCCTGGGAAAATAACGAGAGAAGTCTATAACGATGCCTTGCAGGAAGCACTTGGTAGCGGAATGATTAAAGTCGGCTCTGACGAAAAACTTTATCCTGTTGATCATTAATGAGTGATAGGCCGAGCTGATTCTGATGGAAACCTTGAAAAGGGATTCCAGGAAGAAGACGCCTGGTTTTGATTGTCTTCTGAACCAAACTTTTTAAACATGTTCCCCAATGATTTCTTATGAAAACCATACTATGGATAGGAGTGGGTGCGATACTTCTCGGGGCGTTTCTCTTCGGAGGATACGGACTCTCGGTCTTCCTCTCAGCCGAAGACATCCCGCTGCCCATAAAGGCAGGTTCGCTAGCCTTCCTCGCGGGCTTCATCATCATAATCCTATACCTGTTCATCGACAGGATAAAGGACATAAAGGAGGGAAAAATATGATAATAACAACATCAGAGGTCGTTTCCGGAAAGAAAGTGGCCAAAACCCTTGGCGTGGTCACGGGCAGCACCATAAGGGCAAAACATCTGGGGAAGGACATCGTCGCCGGCCTCAGGAACATAGTCGGCGGTGAGATCAAGGAATACACAGAAATGCTGATAGACGCCAGGAAGGAAGCCCTTGACAGGATGATACAAAACGCAAATGAAATGGGTGCCGACGCTGTTATAAGCATGAGGTTCACCACATCAATGGTCTCAAGAAACGCAGCGGAAATACTGGCATACGGGACAGCCGTGAAGCTGGGTTAACAGATACTCACGACAAGAAAACGCTGTTTTTGAGATATTCGAATCGGATCATTGTTCTATCCCTGGGGATCAGATTTTTCGGCCAGGGCTTTCTTGCGCTTCCAGTATTCTTCCGGGTTTCCAAATAAGTAAAAGGCTGCACTTATTTTACCCAGGGACAATGTTTTTTCCACCTCTTCCTCGGTCATGCGTTCCGTCCCTCTCGTTTCCACCGGCAAATCCTGGTAATTCGCTATGTGCTTTCCAATATCCATTTCAAGTGCCTCGTTCAGCAGCCTGTCTATTTCCTCGATCTGCTTCACATCAAGTAACTTGCTGCAGAGACTGGACTTCATGGTCACGTATTCCAGCCCCCACTTCTCCCGAATCCGGAATAATCTATGTTTTCTCTTCCTTTCCGGCTTTTCGATAATCTTAAGAATTCTTGAGTATTCCTTATGCATCCTTTTCAGCACATAAGGCACGCCCTTCTTTAAACGGGGATCCTCCACGGGGTTTTGATCAAAAGCACATCTGTACTTTTTATAAAGATCATCCAGCGTCTTCACGGTCGACCTGACCAATTCCGTCCTTTCTCCAAAACTGTAGCTTTCAGGATCCCTGTAACCCATAATAATCACTAGTTAATAGTTAATTTAATTGTTTATAAAACTTACCACACCCAAGCACAAGAATACATTTGAGAGGACCTGAAATCTTTATTTAATATCAAAGACATTATTTAATCATGGACCAGAAATATTTCCTAGCCTTTTCAGTACTGATATTTTTGTTCTGGAATGTCGTGGTAATTCCCTTTATCGGGAACATGCTGCAGCTCTGGAGCATAGTCTACATAGTCGATATTGTTTTTCTCCTGGCCCTGATTGTGTTAACGTTTTTCCTGAAAATGCAGAAAAACCAGAAAATCATACTCGGCCTGATCCTCTCCTTTATGATACTTTACATCCTTGTCCCGCGGATACTGGAAGGCATGGGGATAATCCACCTGTGCAGAATGATGTACACAGGCCCTGCCATATACATTTCAGTTCTCGGAGTTCTTCTTGCCGATTCATTCATAATGGACTTCAAAAACCTCAGAAACAGTCCCAAGAACATAATAATCTCCGCAATATTCCTGATCGCCACCTTCTTCATCCTCTCCATCATCCTCTCATTCGAATACCTGTGCTTCGGAGTCTGAACAATTCTGGCTCAATAAAGCCTTTTAACATTTTCTTACGAACACGCCCAGTTTAAAACTCTAACCCGCTCAAGATAAATATGCTCACGCGGAAGGAGTACAAAAAGCTAAACCGCATGGCCGAGGGAATATACGGAGACTGGTGCCTGATGAACCTGAAAAGGTACGGGAACCAGGAAGCGGCCAAGTACATGAAGGAGAGGGTATCCAAAAAGGCCGAAAAGTACAGGAAGAAGCGCCTTTCCGAACATGCGAGAAGCCACATCTACGTGGCCGAGGAGCAGATGCTTTCCAGGATCCCCTCTTACGTGAAGGAGACAAGGGAAAGGCTCGGATACAGCGAGCCCAGAAAACCCAGGAAGTTCACGAAAAGAAAGAGATTCTTAAACAAGTACGGGAAGATCGCGATACCCGCTGCCGCCGCGGCCTCGGTCCCTCCGGTCCTTCTCGCCTACTACAAGTTGACTGGGGACTTAGCTCCCCTGGGAAAGATCACGTCACTGATGACAAAGGCGGGCGAAAGCGTCCCCAGGATCAAGGCCATTACCCCAGATCCTTTCTCTTACGTGAGCCTCGAGAAGATCGTCCTGATTGAAAGCGGCCTTTTCGCCACCATGGGAGCGGCCGCAGGCGTCGCCCTCGACACCTTATCAGACCTGATCTCAGGCAAAAGAAAAAAAGATCAGTACGGCAGGCTCAGGGAAGAGCTGAAAAAAATGCTCGAAGTGTGAAAATAACAAGTACGGGCTACTTTCTCCTGTACAATGTTGCACCAACATAGCAATAAAATGAACTGTAATTTTTAATGGCAAAATGATTATTCAATTCGTAACTTGAGTAACTTCCCTCTCTGAGAGAACGGCCTATTTTCTCCATTGCATGAGCCCACGCTTCATCAAAAGTATTCCCAACACCTGTTTTTGTAACATTCTTTTTTGCTCTCCAAGCAGCTTTTTTTAATAATTTAATATTACCTGAATGTCCTTCGACAATAATTTCGTCACCCGGTTTTAACGGAGACATGATTTCCGCAAAAAGACAGCTTCCTCCGCTGTAGTTACGTCCCACTAAGTTTAAACGATAACTATCGCATACATCCGGAGGGCTCAATCCAATAAGAGTTGATTTTTTATGTATGGGTATTCTTTCTTGTTCATGCTCTTCATTATTGCTCATTGAAATAGTTTGAAAGAATAAATTTTATAAATAGGTCGGTCTTTTAAATCAAAGTTCTGACTCCTTTCCGGGGGCAACCTTTAAAAGTGATTCAATACCACCGGTCAGATAAACCTGTGCGATTCCTAAAAAATCTCTGTCCTGACATGTGAAAGGCTCCTTCAGCCCTCCAAGTAATTTATAACCTTCTATAACAGCAAAATATATCAATTCCCTGTTGGCGAATCGTGATGTATCGATGCCTTTATTGGTGAATTCTTCATCCATTCGCCTAAAAGCCTCGAAATATTTTTTATCCATAACAGGCTTATTTTAATTAATTTTAAATAGACAATCAATCATTATGATCCCCGAAAAAGCCAAAATTCTCAGAACAGCAGGCATACTTTTAATAACAATCCTGATCCTGATAACAATCCTCTCCCTCTACATCTCATACACGATCATCCACCCTCCCAGGAGACCAGTAACGATCACACCTTCCCACTACCTAATGGATTACGAGACCGTGACCTTCGAATCCCTGGACGGTCTCGAACTCAGCGGATGGCTCATCCCCAACAACCGATCCTCCTCGCTGGTTATAGTATGCCACGGCCACGGAGCGAACAAAGGAGACGTCCTCGAGGCAGCCAGATCCCTCCATATGAACGGTTACAGCTCATTCCTCTTCGACTTCCGCGCCCACGGCGAGAGCGAAGGCGATTTCGCCACCCTGGGATGGCTCGAGCCCAACGACCTGAAGGGCGCGATAGCCTACGTAAAAGAACGGCTCAACCCCGAAAAAATAGGGGTGATCGGCTTCTCAATGGGAGGAGCGACCGCGATCACAACCGCAGGCCAGACCCCTGAAATCCACGCAGTCGTCGCCGATTCCGCCTTCGCGGACAGGTTCAAGCTCGTTTCGAAAGCCTCACGCCTTCCCCCACCTCTCTCCTACCTGATGCCCGTGTTCGCCGAGATCCAGGGCATGAACATGAGAGAAAACCTCCCGAAAGATCACGCAGGCAAGATCTCCCCCAACGCCCTGTTCATAATCCAGGGCGACCAGGACCACCTCGTCGAAACCCAGGACGCCGAATTATTATACAACCAGGCGAACGATCCGAAAGAGCTATGGCTCGTCCCAGACACCCCCCACGTTCAAGCGTACCTGACCCAGGGGAAGGAATACGAAAGAAGAATTCTAGAGTTTTTTGACAGATATCTAAATGGATAGAGTTGGTTTTGGGTGAATGAGCTAGACTTCTCTGGAACACCCGCAGAATAAAAAATTTAACTTTATTATTTAACCATGACCAAGCTGATAGGCGTACAGCACGGAGATTATTCTTACGACCCCTTTACAGGAGAAACTGTCCACGAAATCAAGCGGCCGGGAGGGGGACTGATCCAGAAAATAGTCAATTTCCCGGAGGGAACCAGGATAGGGGTTGAGTACATGGACGAGAAGGATTGGGAAACGGTAAGGCACCATCTTGAACATCTGCAGAAGGACTTGCCGCCCGACCATGAGAAGCTTTCCTATCACCAAGACAACCCGGCTCGCTCTTACTGGGAATACCTTATAGGAGTTTCCAGGGCTTTCGGGCACGAGATCGTTTTCCTCGAGAAACCCGGTGTATGGCTTGAATACAATGACGCAAGCATGAAGACCAGCAAGCTCAAAGAGGAAGTGATTGAAGACACGGAAAATGGGGACTATTTCGACCATCTTTTGAAGTTGCTAAAGCTCAACGAGGACATCCACAGGGCGAAAACCGAAGGAGATCTCATAGTCATAATAAAAAGAGAGGAAGGAATGCTGGAAGCGATAAGATCGTACAATCCCGACGTCGCGATCGCTGGAATTGGTCACACCGACTACTGGGCGGCGAATCCCGACGAGATGATGAAGAAGTATGGTATAACCTTTGAAGACTACATGACCGAAATCATAAAGGATGATAAATACATACCTAGGAAAGATCAGGTTTTCACCGAGAAAGCCGTTTCTGACCCACACAACGTTTTCCTGAGGAAAGGGCTCGGGCGCGCGAAAAATTTCCTGGAGAAAGGAAGGATAACCTCAGTAAAACCGGACTACGTGGGCACCTGGGATATAGAATACCCCAGCAGGGGTTTTTTCGAGATGTTCATAGAGGAGAAAGGGAAAGACGGCTTCCTCAGGGGCAGGATCGAGGACTGCCTGGGGTCCGCTGACTTCGAATGCACGCCCTCACCCGGGAGATTCGACTTCTCCAAGAGATACCGCGAGAACGAGTGCGCAAGGAATACCCAAAAGGGCTGGATCGAATACGAATCCGAGGGAGACGAGAAGAAAGGATACTTCCACGGCTATTACGAATCTACCCCCTCAATTT
>WVZE01000038.1:64357-66158 GCA_011772645.1 Candidatus Aenigmatarchaeota archaeon
GATCGAGAAAACCCCCCTGAACATGGCTCTGGCCTGGTACGAACTCAAGGAGGGCCAGCTGCCCCTGTTCTGACACCCGGACCGGGAGAGAGCGGCGAAGAGGGTGAGGGAATTTTATTATCATTCCTCTATTTTCCAGAACTTTGCCTCGTACATCTCCCTTGTTATTTTATAATCTCTATTGCAAACATAACATTTAAAACATAGCTCGCCCCTGTTAACAAGAATCCCCTCTATGACGATCTTCTCCAAATATATTAAATGCTCTGCCCTGAATGACTTAAACCCCCCTTTTGCTCTTTCTAGGGTATCTTTCTGGTATTCTGATAAATCTTCATTTTCCAGTATGTTGTTTTTTTCCAGGATAAATTCACACCCGTCATCCACGACGAAGTGCATGCGATCAGTGTCATAGTAAAAAACCAGCTTTTTCTCCTTCTCGACCATATGAAATCAATCCCGCTAAATTTTATAAGCTAATATTCAAATCCCCATCCCGTCGGAGATGGGTTCTGGAGTTTTTTGAAACAACATTATCTTAAAAAACTATCCATTATATACAGAATATGAAGAGGGAGCTCTATAGTTTATCAAGAGGGGAACTGGGCAGAAAGGTATACGGAGCAGAAAAATGGAGAAAGATGGAAATCAATTCCATTAAAGATCCTATACAATCCTTGATGAAGGGCGTGGAAGGCTCGGAACTGGTAATGGAGGAGGGAGGAAGAAGCCCTGTTGACGACACCTACAGGGCCATATTTTTCGTCTCCCCTGAGGCGGTCTGCATTGATTTCAATGCCCGTATAAGTGTACATGTCTACGGCTTCGGCACAGACCTGGACCGCCTGAGAAGGGCGGAGGAAAAGATCCAGGGCGCATTCAGAGAGCCCGATTCCATATAACAAATACAAAAGAAGAATTCTAGAGTTTTTCCACAAATATCTGGAGTAATCGAGAAGGTCAGCCCGGCGGAGAGTGACGAGTGAAACAAAGTTGGCAAAAAGCCACAAGATGGTAATTAATAGTGTTAAGGAATTTGAATTATAATACATTTATTATTAATTAGTGATACTAAAAGGAAGTTTTTTAAATAACAATCAAAAACTATACTTATGGTAGAGAAACCCTCTCTGTGTCAAATTCCTGAATACAATGTTAGTTGTGTAGGATGTTGCAAGGTAGATGCTTATGACTCAAGAGAAGAACTAATAGAGGCGATTAGAAAAAACACAACAGAATACAGGGCTTTGATGGATATGAACCCCGCGATTGAACAAAAGGAAAAATTTTTTGACATGGGAGCAAATATTGATAGAGATTCAGGCCTGTGCTCACTTTTGATTTATTTGGATGAAGCTGAAACAAGAGTTGGCTGCGCTGCACATCCTAATATCCATGGTGTGGATTATAGAATTAAATTCAACCTCTGTAACACACCTTATGAATGTAAGCACTCAAAGAAATTTTCAAACCTTTCGGGATCAAAAAGAAAGCTTATCCTTCAAAGACTACAGAAGGAATACAAAGGCGATTGGATAAGATTATCTATCGACATGGAAGAAGAAAGAATAAAGTTATAGATCCCCCCTCGTCACCCTCGCGTGCCATACATCCCCATCCAACGGAGAGGATGGTGAGGAAACTTTTAAAACAGATTTTACATTATTAATTCATGAAAATCGGAATCATGTCGGATACGCATGACCAAACTCGAAGAGTCAGGAAAGCGGTCGATATTTTCAATAAAGAAAAGGTTGAACTGGTAATCCATTGCGGGGATATAATCGCACCCTTTACCCTG
>WVZE01000038.1:66324-66528 GCA_011772645.1 Candidatus Aenigmatarchaeota archaeon
TTCCCTTGAAGCAGGCGGAAAGAGAATCGCTGCCTATCACGGAGACAACAGGGAAATTACAGAAGTCTTAATAAAGTGCGGGGATTATGACTGCGTTTTCTCGGGTCATGACCATATCGCAAGAGTAGAAAAGAGAGGAAAGATCATTTTCGTGAATCCCGGAACACTGACGGATAAACACAAAGAAGGCATGAAACCCCCCAG
>WVZE01000039.1:0-5226 GCA_011772645.1 Candidatus Aenigmatarchaeota archaeon
GAAGAAGTCTGTGATATAAGTTTGGGTTGTCAGTCAGGAACCCCGATGGTTTGTAACGATGACAACGAATGTACTACAGATACTTGTAATGAAGGGATCGATGCATGCGAATATACAAATGTGGCTGATGACACAGCATGCACGGAAGGGATCTGCTGCGGAGGAATATGCAGTTCACCTGCCTGCTCACTGGATGCGGACTGCGACGACAGCGATGCGTGTACAACAGATACCTGTGATCACCCAGGAACCTGCAGCGCCTCGTGTGTTCACGATCCCGTGACCCTATGCATGGACAACGACGGTTGTTGTCCTTCCGGATGCGATTACACGAACGACAACGATTGCCAGGCAATAACAAAATGCTGGAGTTCCGAATACACGTACATCAAAAGAAGCAGCAGCCAGTTCAAGAAGTTCTGCAAGTGTGCGGAAGGGACGTATGCTTACGAAAGTTACGGTTATGTCTGGGGCAGGCAAACAGCGTATCAGTACAGAGATTCTGGTGACAATGAGAACTGGGATACAAGAACAAGCAATACCTACTTCCCCGCGTACATAGTTAGATGCACAGATGGGAACTGGTATTACACGAACCAGGACCATTACTACGGTTAAACCCTTTTTATTTTACAAGATCGGTTATCCTTCTCAGGGCTTCCAAGAACCTGTCACATTCCTCAAGTGTGTTGTACAGATAGAAAGAGGTGCGAACGCTCCCGTCCAAATTATGCGAATTGAACCATGAGTGAACGCAGTGAGCTCCTGATCGCACACAGATATTCTCCATCTCATCCATCATCATCGCTATTTCATGGGGACTTGTTTTGCCCACGTTGAAGGAAAAGATCCCTCCCCTCTTTTCAGGTTCCTTCGGTCCTATCAGCGAGACTTTTTNNATCAGCGAGACTTTTTCCAGAACTCCGACGCCTTCTGTTATCCTTTTGTTCAGTTCGATTTCATGCTTCTCAACGTTCTCCTTCCCTATCTTCATCAGATACCTCGCCGCCTCGCCCAGGCCAATGATCCCGGCGTAGTTCTGAAGACCGGCCTCGAATTTCTGCGGGAGTTCCTCAAACTTCGCCTCGTAGTGCGTTGTGTCCACAACCGTTCCGCCACCTACTATGAATGTCTGAAGTCTCTTGAGCAGATCCTTCTTTCCGTATAACACCCCTATCCCCGAGGGTCCCATCATTTTATGTCCGGAGAAAGCGAGAAAATCAACGTCCAGTTTTCTAACATCAAGAGGGTGGTGAGGGACACTCTGCGCTCCATCTAAAAGGACGAGCGAACCGTTATCGTGAGCGATCTTAACTATCTCCTTCACAGGCGTGCTAACGCCGTCAAGGTTAGAGGTATGCACGACAGAAACCAGTTTTACGTCCTTGCTGATCTGTTTCTTGAAATTCTCCAGGGAAAAGGTATTGTCAGGATTGGATTTTATGACCTCGTGTTTTACACCTTTGAAAGTGAGCCTTTGCCAAGGGAGAAGGTTTGAATTGTGTTCTTTATCGGTTGTCAGAACTATATCTCCTTTATGAAAATCCAAAGAATTCGCCACTAGGTTTATACCCTCGGTCGTGTTCTTGCTGAAAACTATTTCCTCGAATTTCTTCGCGTTTATGAATTTCTTAACAACATCCCTCGCCCTCTCAACTTCTTCATCCACTCGCTTCCCTAGTTTGTGGAGGCTCCGCTCACCGCAGGAAGGGTATTCTCTGTAGTATTCGCAAATCTTCTCTATGACCTGGACTGGTCGAAGGGTCATGCACGCATTGTCAAAATATATTATAGGTTTTCCGTTGATCTCCCTTTTAAGAACATGAAAATCTTCTCTTACTTTCTCAACATCTAGTCCCATTCTATCCTCCCATCAGTTCGCTGTCTATAATTTGTTTGAATTCGTTAAAAGTTTTAGGTCCCACAACAACCTGGTCGTTTATGAAAAAAGTGGGCGTCCCGTAAACCCCTATATCGAACGCTTCCCTGAAATCCGAATCGACCTTTGATTTGTACTTATGCGATGTCAAACATTCAGAAAACTGATCACTATCCAAGCCTAGATTTTCAGCAAACCCTAGGAGATCCTCGAAATTCGTTCTGCCTTGGTTTTCGAAAAGCATATCATGATACTCCCAGTATTTTCCCTGTTCATGAGCACAATGCGAGGCTTCTGCTGCTTCCTGTGCCCCGGGGTGCGTAGAACTAACAGGGAAGTCCTTGTAAACAAAACGTATTCTATCTCCATAATGCGAAATCACCTGCTTAATAACGGGAACAGCCTGCTTTGTGTAAGGACACGCAAAACATCCTGCCTCTATGATCGTAACCTTTGCATTTTCATTCCCTATACTCGGATCATCGGCATGGACTTCCAGAGTTCCAACGATTTCACCTTCCACCCCTTCTATTGTACACTCCCCTTCTTGGCCTCCGGATACGAACGGGTCGAATACGCAGAACCCCGAAGGCTCCGGCCCATAACAGTTCCCGAAGATGGCAAGGTTCGCTAAACTGTAAACAGAATAGCTTAGGCTAACTATCAGAACTATCGTGAAAATCCAGGAGATTCCTTCGAAATGCCTGTAAACGCTCTTCGCAAACCGAGGGTGAGTCTTCATGAGTTTTCCCGTTATCTTGGACTTCAGTCTTTTGTCCAGACCTGTCGTGCACTTTCGAAGGGTTATCCTCCGGAACACGCAGTCGAACGCTTCCTTCGCGATCGTCCTATACTTCGCGCTGAACAAACCCAGAATTCCGAAGACCACCAGGGCGATCAGGCATATCATATATGATCCGATATAACATTTCTGTTAAGCTAGGTTTTTAAATCTTACTAAATACTTCGTTAACAACCTAATAATTCTTTCAGCTGGTCAAAGGTTCGATATCCGCTTATTCTCTGTCCACCAAATTCAAAAGTAGGCGTTGCCCATATGCTATACATTCCCCATTCAACAACCTCGAACTTATTGACTTTCACACCTAGTTCTTCCAATTTTTCGAGTGATCCGTCCCTTGAAATACGAATACAATGAGAGCAGTCGCTTCGAAAGTAATAGTTTAGCTGACCATAATTACATGAAGAGTTGTTTGGGGGATTGATATTGTCCATGTCCCAAGAGAGGGAAACAAAACCTATAACTATTGCTGCTATTACCACTATTCCTATTAGATATATTTTATTCATTTTTATCCTCCTCACACTTTTTATCTGAACATGTCTTTCTATATCCAATATATAATATTCCGATCGAACCCATCACTAACGAAATCGGTCCGGCAAAATAATAGCCAACAGGCATGACTGCCAGTATTATTAATATGCAGGCTATGCAGATCATACCCTTGGCCTCCAATTATCGATATCAGACTTCTTCATGAAGACGTTCCCATCCGAAACGGTATGTTCGATTATATGTGGCGGGTATTTCATACATCCTCCTGATATCCCCTGGTGGTTTCCTAGGGTCCATCTCGTGAAACACTTCCCGCAAACCAGGATGTTGTCCTGTATGAAGAACGCATCCTCATTCCTGCAGGGTTCACACATCGCTATGCTCGCTACTATGTTTCCGTACTGATCAGCGTATACCAGCATTGGTTTGTTGTTGTACCTGAAATACACCATTCTATACGCCTCCAGGTCCGAGATTTTCACTCCTACCAGGTCTCCATTCTCGACCGGAGTAACTACCTGTTTGTCTACCCTGAGACCACTGTAGTCCATGGGTTCAAGTTCATGTGCTGAAACTCCAGCCAACAAACTGTTCTGTGTTAATGTTCCGGAAACAAATAGGTATCCAATACCTGCTATTACCACAACAGCGACTGCGATCAATATTGTCTTGTTTCTTCCTTTGCCTTCACTGAGGACCCTCTCTCTCTTTTCTTCCATTCTTCACCTCCTTATCTCTTATATCTGTTATAATTCCGTCATCAATGCTGATTATCTTATTTCCGTATTTCGCGCACTCCATGTCGTGCGTGACCATTATGATAGTCTGTCCCTTTCTGTTCAGTTCACGGAGTATGCCCATAATCACCTTGCTGTTATCGTGATCGAGGTTTCCCGTGGGTTCGTCCGCCAGGATTATTATGGGCTTGTTTATAAGTGCTCTGGCGATCGCGACTCTCTGGGACTCCCCACCACTCAATTGGTTTGGGATGTTGTCACCTTTACCCTTCAGTCCAACCTTTTCAAGGATTTTTTCAGCCCTTCCCTCCTTTTCTCTACCGTTTTCAAAGGTCAGGGGAACTAGAACGTTCTCCTTTGCCGTGAGTATGGGTATAAGATGATACTGCTGGAATATCATACCCAGATACTCTCTTCTGAAGATCGCTCTCTGGTCTTCGCTCAGATTGTAGATATCTATTCCATCTATAACCACCTTCCCTTCCTGCGGGATATCCAGACCAGCCATGCAGTTAAGAAGTGTTGACTTTCCTGATCCTGACCTTCCAACCACACTAACAAAATCTCCCTTCTCTATTTTTAGGGAAGCCTTCTTCAGAGCCTGGCAGCTCACCTCTCCCTCATACGTCTTGCTCAGATTTTGGATTTCTATCAACATATTACAAACTCCTTAACGCCTCCGTAACGGTTATCTTTGATGCCGTTCTCAACGGCAAAAGAATGGACAGCGAACATACGAGAAGCGATATCGCGAATGCCCATGTTATCATCATCATGTTTATACCAACATTGAGCCCGAGCATTGTCTGCCCTAGAACGGTTGCTATCACCTGTCCGAGACCGAATCCGAACACTCCTGACAGAACAGCAACTATGATAGTTTCGAAAATTATTATTTTACCTATGTCCTTCTTCCTGAATCCTACGGACCGGAAGATTCCGATTTCCTTTGTCTTGTCTTTAACAAATGAGACCATTGAGGTCGATAAACTGATTATCCCTATCAGAAGGATGAATACAGAAACGGCAAGGCCGAAGTCCAGAAACTTCTTGGTGAATGTCATCTGGGTGTTTATGAGCTGTTTTGCAGCGACTCCTTTTACGTTCGGGATCTTCTCCTCGATCTGTCTTATAATTTCCTCTATGGGACAGGTATTGCAGAAGGCCATCACCTCGATGAGCGAAATCTTCCCCTCTTTTCCGAGGATCTCCTGGGCTTCTTTAAGATTGATAAAAACGACATTATCATCCTGCATTTCCGTCTTGTTCAAGAGCCCGGAAACCCTGAACACGTTTCCGTTCAGTTCCAG
>WVZE01000039.1:5336-5569 GCA_011772645.1 Candidatus Aenigmatarchaeota archaeon
TACTGGAGGGAGAAGGCATCGGACTTCGGGTAGATAACCATGTTCGCCCCGAAGTTCTCCAGCTGTCTATTGAGGTCATCCTGCGCAGAGATATTGATCTGAAGAATCCCGATAATTGCTGCTATCCCTATCGAGACACTAAGGACTAGGAAGATGAATTTCCCACTCCTATGCTTAATATCTCTTCTAATATATTTTCCTAGCATTCATTTCACTCCTGCCTATCCTCCGCA
>WVZE01000040.1 GCA_011772645.1 Candidatus Aenigmatarchaeota archaeon
AATGATCCCCGCGTAATTCTGCAGACCGGCCTCGAATTTCTGCGGGAGTTCCTCGAACTTCGCCTCGTAGTGTGTTGTATCCACAACCGTCCCGCCACCAACTATGAACGTTCCCAGTCTGTCCAGCAGATCCTTCTTTCCGTATAACACGCCTATCCCTGAGGGTCCCATCATTTTGTGTCCTGAGAAAGCGAGAAAATCAACGTCCAGTTTTCGAACATCAACAGGATGGTGGGGAATGCTCTGCGCTCCGTCGAGAAGGACGAGCGAACCGTTATCATGAGCGATCTTAACTATCTCTTTCACGGGCGTGCTAACGCCGTCAAGGTTAGAAGTGTGCACGATAGAAACCAGTTTTACGTCTTTGCTGATCTGTTTCTTGAAATTCTCCAGGGAAAATGTGTTGTCAGGGTTGGATCTTATGACCTCGTGTTTTACACCTTTGAAAGTGAGCCTTTGCCAGGGGAGAAGGTTTGAATTGTGTTCCTTATCGGTTGTCAGAACGATATCTCCGCTCTTTAGATCCAAAGAATTCGCCACCAGGTTTATACCCTCGGTCGTGTTCTTGGTGAAAACTATCTCCTCGAATTTCTTTGCGTTTATGAATTTCTTAACAACGTCCCTCGCCCTCTCAACTTCTTCATCCACTCTTTTCCCTAGTTTGTGTAGGCTCCGCTCACCGCAGGAAGGGTATTCCCTGTAGTATTCGCAGATCTTCTCTATGACCTGAACTGGTCGAAGGGTCATGCATGCATTGTCAAAATATATTATAGGTTTTCCTTTTACTTCCCGCTGTAAAACCGGAAAATCCTTCCGAATCCTTTCAACGTCCAGTCCCATTCTATCCCCTCATCAGTTCGCTGTCTATAATTTGTTTGAATTCGTTAAAAGTTTTAGGTCCCACAACAACCTGGTCGTTTATGAAGAATGTGGGCGTCCCGTAAACCCCTATATCGAACGCTTCCCTGAAATCCGAATCGACCTTTGATTTGTACTTATGTGATGTTAAGCATTCTGAAAACTGATCCGTGTCCAGACCTAGATTCTCAGCAAACCCCAAGAGGTCTTCGAAACTCGTCTTCCCCTGGTTTTCGAAAAGTATATCATGATACTTCCAGTATTTCCCCTGTTCATGCGCACAATGCGAAGCTTCTGCTGCTTCCTGCGCCCCCTCATGTGTAGAACTAACGGGGAAATCCTTGTAAACAAAAAGTATTTTATCTCCATAATGTGAAATCACCTGCTTCATAATGGGAACAGCCTGCTTTGTGTATGGACATACAAAACATCCTGCCTCTATGATCGTGACCTTCGCGTTTTCATTCCCTATACTCGGATCATCAGCATGGACTTCCAGAACCCCTACAATTTCACCTTCCACCCCTTCTATTGTACACTCTCCTTCCTCTCCTCCTGATACGAACGGATCGAACACGCAGAACCCTGAAGGTTCCGGACCATAGCAGTTCCCGAAGATGGCAAGGTTCGCTAAACTGTAAACAGAATAACTTAGGCTAACTATCAGAACAATTGTGAATATCCAGGAAATGCCTTCGAAGTGTCTGTAAACCCCTTTTGCGAATCTTGGATGTTTACTCATGAGTTTTCCCGTTATCTTGGACTTCAGTCGCTTGTCCAGACCTGTCGTGCACTTTCGAAGGGTTATCCTCCGGAATACGCAGTCAAAAGCTTCCTTCGCTATTGTCCTATACTTCGCGCTGAACAAACCCAGAATTCCGAAGACCACGAGGGCGATCAGGCATATCATATATGATCCGATATAACATTTCTGTTAAGCTAGGTTTTTAAA
>WVZE01000019.1:0-19460 GCA_011772645.1 Candidatus Aenigmatarchaeota archaeon
AAGGGCTTCCCTGAAAAGGGCAAGGCAAAGAAATAATGTGGAGAATATACAATCAAACCAGTCTCCACCTCACTCCCTTCTCCTTGTCCTCCAGAATTATTCCCATATCTTTGAGATCGGACCTTATCTTATCCGAAACATCAAACATCCTTTTCTCTCTGAGATCCTCCCTCACCCTGACAACGACATCGATCAGCTCCCCGAAATGTTCAGGATCTATCTCCTTCCCCTTCATGCGTTTCAGCATCCTCTCGAGCTCCCCGGAGAACTTCCTGTCTTTACTTCTCAGGGTTTCGTGAAGATCAACCAGCATTGTGAAGAGCTTTCCAAGGGTTTCAGGGGGAACCTCCCTTTCGATTTTGAGTATACCTAGAACCCGGTCGAACTTCCTGATGGTTTTCAGGCAGTCCTGGGCGTTCCTCTTCCCGATTTGCTTTTTATCCATCAGCCTGTTGACCTCCCTGATGAAATCGAATATTTTCGCTAACCCCCTTCCTATGTCCAGATCATCATCCATAGCCTCCCCGAAACTTTTCTGGACCTTCCTTATCAGCTCTTTAACCTTCCTGTTGTCCTTCTTTCCTTTCACTTCTTTCAGGAGATCAACAAAATTCCGTATCTTCTCAACCGATTGTTTCGCGGACCAGAGAGCTTTGTCCGTGATGTTCAGTTTAGACCGGTAATGGGTCGAGAGCAGGGCGTAGCGAACAGCGAGAGGGTCGTGTCCTCTCTCAATGAGGTCCTTGAGCGTTAAATAGTTACCCAGGGATTTCGACATCTTCTTCCCCTCCACCATCACGTGTTCATTATGCAGCCAGAAACGGACGAAGGGTTTCCCTGTTGGAGCCTCTGACTGGGCGATCTCGTTCTCGTGATGGGGGAAGATCAGGTCAACTCCCCCCGTGTGGATGTCCAGGGTGGGTCCCAGGTATTTGGTGGACATCACCGAACACTCGATATGCCAGCCAGGCCTTCCCTTCCCGATATCCGTTTCCCAGAAAACGTTCCCGTCATCCGGGTTCCAGGCCTTCCAGAGCGAGAAATCCCTTGCCTCCTCCTTGGTGTACTCGTCCTGGGAGACTCGAGCCCCTGCCTTCAGTTTCGAGACATCCAGCTTTGAAAGCTTCCCGTATTTTTTGAACTTCGAAATTTTGTAGTAGATTGAGCCGTCCCTCCCCTTGTAGGCGAACCCCTTCTTGAGCAAAACCTTTACCAGGTCAACCATTTCCCGGATGTGCTCGGTCGCCTTGGGGTAGATTTCGAATTTCTCGACATTCATCTCCTTTAGCTCGTCAAAGAATATATCCACGTACTTCTGCGTGAAATTCTTGAGGGTCAAACCTTCCTTCCTTGAGTTACGGATGGTCTTGTCGTCCACGTCCGTTATGTTCATGACCTGTTTAACTTTGAATCCCCTGTATTTAAGATACCTCCTGAGCAGATCGTAAAAAACGAAAGCCCGGAGGTTCCCCACATGCGGGTAATCGTAAACCGTTGGCCCGCAGGAGTAGATGCGGACGAAATCCCTCTTCAGCGGTTTGAACTCGTCCTTCTTCCTGGTCAGGGTGTTGTGGAATTTCAATACCATGCTACCACTATCTATAAATTACCTATTCAAACCTTAAAAATGATTCACAAAAACCCCTAAACAGTCCTCAGATACCCTATGATAATGAAGAAGACCGCAGCTGCAAAGAAGAAACCGAAAACCATGGAGAGCGTGCCCCTCATTTCAGGCGGGGTTGCCATCACCCCCATGAAAAACACGATCAGGACGAGTATGATTATTAAAACCACTCTTGTCAGATTGCTTACCATATCCAACCCCCTTTTAATTTATCTTCTCCTCAAATACATTCATAAGTTCCTCAACATCTTCAAAGGTCCTATCAAGATCAAGCACCCTTAAGAAAATATCGTTTTCCCCGTATCTCGCAAGACAATCATAACTACCATTCGCTTCATAGCAGCAGCTCTCGTCACCCAGCGTGCTCTGTTCGCATGGGACTTTGCTTGTCAAGAACGCATAATCAACCCGCGTTGAATACGATTTCTGTGAATTTACCTCATTATCAAAAATGACAACCTGAAAGACTATTTCACCCTCATATTTGCCTTCCTGCCAGCCTATTCGATATACTCTCTGTGTCCCAGACACGAACCCGTCAAAATTTTCCCATACTCCATCGTAATATTCTTCTGTTCTCTGCACATCATATCCCATTGACCTCAACTCTTCCTCTGTGAAAACCAGATCACCCGCATCCCTCGTGACACAACCTGAAATTAACGTAATTATAATAACACACATCAAAATCAAGAACAACGTTATGTGTTTCATAATTATACTTTATTCAAGATTCTATATATAGTCTTTGGAGACCCGCCTGACAAACGTTTTTAATCCTTAAAAACAATCCGATAGTATGGAAAACAGACCGAAAATAGGAATCGGAATAATCGTGATAAAGGACAATAAAGTCCTTCTTGGTAAAAGAAAGAATGTCCACGGAGATGGATCCTGGAGCTTCCCGGGAGGCCACCTGGAATTCAACGAGGGAATAGAGGATTGCGCCCGGAGGGAAGTCATGGAGGAAACAGGGATCAGGATCAGAGACCTGAGGGCGGGACCCTTTACCAATGACATTTTCAACAAAGAGGGAAAGCATTACGTCACACTCTACGTGATCTCCGAACACCATTCAGGAGAACCAAAGGTAATGGAACCTGAAAGATGCGAGAGATGGTAGTGGTTTGAATGGGACAAACTCCCGAAACCGCTCTTCCTCCCGGTTCGGAATTTACTGAAAATAAAATATAATCCTTTCGGGTGATATCATGAAACTCTGGACAGAGAAGTACAGGCCGAAGGAAACGAAGGAGATACTCAGCCAGGTGAAGGCTCTTAAGGAAACGACCGAATGGCTGGAGAGATGGAGACCCGGGGATAAAGCTCTGCTCCTCTACGGGCCTTCAGGGACAGGGAAAACCCTGATACCCGAGGTTCTCGCAAGGGAGAAGAGATGGTTTCTCATGCAGATCAACGCCTCTGACGAGAGGGATTCGAACTCAATAGACTCCGCCCTGTCCGAGATCTCGAAAAACCATTCGCTTTTCCACCCGGGGAAGATCATCCTGATAGACGAGGCCGAAGGGATCTCTTCCAGGGACAGGGGCGGGTTGAAGGCGATAATAAAGATCATAAAGGAATCCAGGTTCCCTGTCGTGATAACGGTTGGCAACCCGTACGTCCCGAAACTCCAGTCCATCAGGAACCACTGCAAGCTGGTAAAGCTCTCGAAGGTGAACGCGCTCTCGATAGAGAAGAGACTGAGGGAGATATGCGAGAAGGAAGGAGTCAAGGCGGACGAGGACGTTCTGAAAAACCTTGCCCGCTGGTCCTCAGGGGACATCCGGTCCGCGATAAACGATCTCCAGACGCTCTGCCAGGACAGGAAGGGGATAACTGAAAAGGATCTCGAGTCCCTGGGTTACAGGGAGAGGGAGACGAGCGTTTTCTCAATCCTCCCAACGATCTTCCGCTCGAAAAACCTCAACGCCTCCAGGCAGGCGATAAGGAACTGCGACAAGGACCCGGACGAGATATTCTGGTGGGTGGAGAACAACCTCCCCCAGGAGTTCGAACATCCCGACTCGCTCGCCAAGGCCTTCGACATACTCTCGCGGGCGGACGTATTCAGGCAGATGGTTTCCAAACAGCAGAACTGGAGGTTCAAGAGTTTCATGATCGACATGCTAGCAGGGATTTCCTTCGCCGGCGAGCCCTCGGGTGGGTTTACCCCCTACAAGTCCCCGGACAGGTTCATAAGGCTCGCGAAACTGAAGAGAAGGAAGGCTATGATGTCCGGGCTCTCTGAAAGGATCGGTTCGTACACCCACACCTCAGGGAAGATCGTCCAGAACTCCTACCTCCCCTATCTGAAGATAATACTCTCCAGAAAGAAAAAATCCGATCATGAGGGGATCGAACTGAGCGAAGAGGAAACCAAGCTGATTCTGAACAGTTGAATATGTAAACTACTTCTTGTATTTAAGATAAATTGTGACAATCAGAGAAATGACAAAATATATCAAAACTATGAAAAACAGGGTGGCAAAAATATACCAATTAATTGGTCTGGTAGGTCCGAAGACAGCAGACTGATAAACGCCATAGTAAAATACAATCAGCAAAATAATTATGATAATAAACTTAATCCAACTCAATCTTAAAACTTCTTTCAGTCCCATATTATTCACTTTATTTTAAATCCTAATAAATTAAACATCAAAAACGACAACTTCGTATCCGTCCTTCCATCCCCACTCCTCTTCGCTTCTTTCCACGTAAATGTTCTCAACCTGGCCCGGGCAGGGAGCGAAACTCGTGTCAGCCAGGAGGAGCTTTGTTCCATCATGATCCAGCCATAGAGGATTTCCGCACCCCTGGAGTTCTTCTATCTCCTGGTTTATCTCCTCACTTGTTTCTATTCCCACGAGCGTGTGCGTGTTTTTCAGCCACACTATCTTCGCATCTATCCCCACGGATTCGAGCATTGAAGCCAGGAGGATCGCGTGATCCTCGCAGTCCCCGCCCCCGGTGAGCAGGGTTTCGCACGGGGTCGCGATGTACTCCTCCCCCCTGGGATCATCCACGTATTTCACATTCTCGTATACGTATCGGTGTAAAGAAATGACAGGGTTTTCGCTGTTCGGGGAAACCACTGAAACAGCGAGGTTCCTCACGATCCCGGGATCCATCGCATCCCTTATGTTCTCCTCCGAGAACTCCGCCAGTTTCCCTGTCTTGCATTCGGGGTTGAAAACGAGATTTCTCTCCTCCCTGAGGATTTTGTTTTCCCTTTCAAGCGTTCCCATCAGCTCGTTGCACTCCTCGAGAGTCAGGTGGTATTTCTTAAGCATGCTCCCCAGAAGGCTGATCCCCTCTGTAGATTCGGGACTGACCGGCCTGTAATACGTATTCTCCTGGGCAGAGGGATAGAAGCTGATCACGAAAAAAGAGAATCCGAGGCCGACAAGAAACGCAAAAATAACCAAAGCAGAAATATAGATTTTTCTCGAATGCTCCCCCAACCCCAGCATAATATAATATTGGTTCTCAGAAATAATAAATCAATTCTAAAAAATAATTTTTACTTTAAATAAATCGTTCCGACATCGCCCACGTAGATGTAATCGTCCTCTGTCTCAGCTCGTTTTATGTGTGTGAGCATCTCGGTTATCTTGAAATCGAGATCGTCCGCCAGGTAAACAGCGAGCGCCTCGGGGATAGCAGGCTGTTTGGGAGATCCGTACTCGATCTTCCCGTGATGGCTTATGATCATATGCTTTACTTTCAGCTGTATATCCCCGGGAGTTTTCAGCTGATCCATCTTTTTCGATACTTCCTCGTAACTCAGCGCCAGATGTCCTACCAGCATCCCCTCCCTGGATGTGCGAATGTGAGTGGTCACATCCAGTTCCCTGATCTTCCCGATATCGTGTAGGATAGCTCCGGTGACCATGAGATCCCTGTTTAGCGAGGGGTGGACCTTGTGGAGGAACTCGCATATCTTAACAACGTTAAGCGTGTGCTCCAACAATCCCCCCAACCACCCGTGATGCTTGTACATGGCGGCCGGGTGTTTGATGAATTTCTCCGAGAAGGCGGGATCCTTTATGAAAGAATAAACGAGCTCTTTCAGGTGGGAATTTTCTAGGGAGTCCGACACCTTTGTCAATTCCCTGTACATCTCCTTCGTATCTTTTTCGCTCTCGGGGATGAAATCCGATTTCTCGTATTCCTTCGCTTCCAGAACCTTTATCTTCCCCGCAGGAGGGTTGATGTTTATCGCGACCCGGTTGTTGAAGATCGTGGTTTCGCCAACAACGTAGACCACGTCGTCCTTCTTTATGGAAGCGTAAAGCCTCTCCACTTCCTCCTTTTTGTCAGGCCCCCAGTAACGGAGCATGATCTCACCGGAAGGATCGCCGACCCTCAACTGAAAAACATACCCCTTCGCGTACTTTGAGACGGGCTTCTTGAACTTCACCACGAACTTCCCATCGATCGATTCGTAGGGAGCGAGGTTTTTCACGAGCATGATTATCTTTCGTTCCTTTGATTTAAAAATGATATATAAACAAAAGCCCAAAATAAACTATGCCATCCGAAAGCGACGAGTACGTGAACATAGAGAAGCTCAAGGAGAGGGTGAGACACTTCGTCCGCGAGAGGGACTGGGAGAAATACCACAACCCGAAAGACCTCGCGATCGCTATTTCTGTTGAGGCGGGCGAACTTCTCGAACTCTTCCAGTGGATGAAGGAGAACGAGGTGGAGAAGATCAAGGAGAACGATACCTTCATGAAGAATATAGAGAGAGAGCTGGCGGATATCCTCAATTTCTGCCTGAATCTGGCGAACGTCCTTGATCTCGATCTGACAGAGATCATTCTTTCAAAATTAAAAGAAGCCGAGAAGAAATACCCCAAAGAGAAGTATAAAGGGGTGTGGAGCAAACCCGAGGGCTGACCTATGAAAATATTCATTTTCCGCCTGGGTCACAGGATCTCCAGGGACCACAGGATCTCCTCGCACTGCGGCCTTGTCGCCCGCGCCTTCGGGGCGGACGGGATCGTTTATTCCGGGGAGAAAGACCAATCCCTACTGGACAGCGTTAGGAACGTCTCGAAACAGTGGGGAGGGAAGTTCGAGGTCAGCTATGAAAAGGACTGGAGGAGGTTCATAAAGAACTGGAAGGGACGGATGGTTCACCTGACGGTTTACGGGATGCCTGTTCAGGAGAAGATAGGGGAGATAGAGAAGTCCAAGGAGGATCTGCTCGTAGTTATAGGAGGAGAGAAGGTCCCTCCCGAGGTATACAAGCTTGCGGACTGGAACATCTCCGTGACGAGCCAGCCACACTCCGAGATCGCTGCGCTCTCGATCTTCCTTGACAGACTATGGAAAGGTGGGGAGCTGTACAAGATTTTCCTGAAGGCTAGGAAAAGGATCTTACCCCAGGAAAGGGGGAAGAAAGTTGTTAGGAAATAGCTACTGAAGGAAAACGATGGTTTCTATAAGTCCTTTGATCTGCCTCTTTATCTTCTCATCCACCTTCATCCAGACAAGCCCGTGCTCGAAGTGGCCATAGAATATGTTCGTCCCCAAAGGGGCATGCATCACGCAGGGGATAACGGCGAGGTCCTCCTCGCCTTCCACAAGTATCTTCCTCTTCCCTTTCCCCAGTTTTTTAAAGCTTTCCTCCACGCTCCTCCAGAGATCAACCGTTATGTGACCAGGGGGGTTCTTTACCTTTACCTCGGGATGTTTGAAAACGATCCTCTTCCCGAACTTCTTCCTCCTCTCAACACCATCTATTATTATCAGGTCTGGAAGCAAACGATTCTCTATGAAGTGATAGCTTGTGACATCGCCGACTGTTATCAGAAGATCCTTCTTCCCCTTTGTTTCCTTTTTCACCCTGTCCGTTATCTCCTTCCACTCCCCCTTCATGAGCGTTCCATACACCCTTCTCAGTTCGATCCTCACGTCCTCGGTCTCAGGAACCTTGAGATCTCGGAAGATAAAAGTTTCGCCCTTTATAACGTTCTCTATCTCCTTCGCGACCTGATGGGGCTTTTTCCTCGTGGTGTCGAATTCGTACGTGTTTTTATTCAGTTCGAGCGCTTCCTGCCTACAGATATCCATCGCCTCCGCTGAAAGATTTTCCTTGATCTTCCCTGCCAGCCAGCCTTTCTCACCCATCCTTTTTCGTAACTCCTTCAATCCTGTCCTCAGGACGATCACGACATCGCAGGGCATCTCGTGAGAGTAATGACCATCCAGAACCATGTTCTTGTGGGAGATCCCGAGTATGTGAACCTCCTCCCTGATCCGGTCGAGATCCACTATCTTGCACATTCTCTCTTCATCATACCCCTTGTAGAGATCCTCCTCCTCGGCGAGATCGTTAAGAGAAAGATACCACCAGCCCATTCTTTTCGCCAGCGCCTTCGCGACCTCTGTTTTCCCTGTTGCCGGCGTCCCTGTAATCGCGATTATCATAATAGATTGTTGAAACGGGGGTTTAAATTTTTGACTGGGAGGTAAACCTTAAAAATAACCAAACCATTAGATACGTATGAAGCTCGAGATATGGACCGAGAAGTACAGGCCGAAAAACCTGAAAGAGGTTGTCAACCAGAAACACATAGTTTCCAGGCTCGAGGCCTGGGTCAAGAAGGAATCGATCCCCCATATGCTCTTCGCAGGGCCGGCGGGAGTGGGGAAGACCACGCTTGCTTTATGCCTGGCAAGGGAACTGTTCGGGGAGGAGAACTGGAAAAAGAACTTCCAGGAGACGAACGCAAGCGATGAAAGGGGGATCAACATAGTGAGAGGACGTATAAAGGACTTCGCCCGCGTGAAATCGATCGGTTCGGACTTCAAGATCATTTTCCTGGACGAATCCGATGCGCTCACGCCTGAGGCCCAGCAGGCCCTGAGAAGGACGATAGAGAGGTTTTCGGGCTCCTGCAGGTTCATACTTTCCTGCAATTACTCCAGCAAGATAATCGAGCCGATCCAGTCTAGGACTTCTGTGTTCCGGTTCAGGAGGATGACCAAGGAGAACGTAGAGGAATACGTAAAGAGGATCGCCAAAGGCGAGAAACTGAACGTATCGAAAGACGCGACAAAGGCGATATACGAGATCTGCGAGGGCGATCTGAGACAGGCCGCGAACCTCCTGCAGGCGAGCTCAGCCCTGGGGAAGGTAACGAAGGAAACGATCTACGAGGCCGCTGCCCAATCGAAACCCGAGGACATCAAGGAAATGATGGATTTCGCGCTCAAAGGGAAGTTCCCGGACGCCAGGAAGAAACTCTTTGACCTCCTGATCACCCAGGGTCTTTCAGGGGAAGACATAATAAAGGGGATACACAGGGAGGTCTTCAGCCTCAAGATCCCTGATGAGAGGAAGATCTCGCTGGTTGAACAGATAGGGGAGTTCGAATTCCGGATGAACCAGGGTGGCTCGCCTGAGATACAGCTGGAAGCCCTGCTCGCTCAGTTCATGAAACACGAGAAGTAGTTCAGAAATTCTCTTTCAGAAATTCAGAAACTTGTTTTATTATTGAGAATTTTGTGATCGGACTTTCGATAGTATCGCTTGAATAGTATTCGTCACTTTCATCTTTTATCAAATCAATCGAATTCTTTTCAAATTTTTTGTTGTATACTGAAAGCACATGAATGAGTATGCATATTATTTTGCTTGCCTTTGCTTTCTTTCCCATCAGAACTGCCTTGTAAAGGGTCTCCCCAAAAGAGGCAACATCATCATATATTATCAGTTCCCGTCCACGGAGGTTTGGAATCTTCCCGAACGTCCGGATCTTCCCTGTTTTCAGATCTCTCTCTTTCTCGAAACCAATCGAATTCCCTCCCAAGGATTTCGCGAGTTCTTCCACATTTTCGCTCACGCTCATATCAGGAGCCATCACTACAGGATTCTCAAATTTTTTCGATTTCAAGAATTCAGTCACCGATTCGGTCGCGTCTATGTTGTATGTCTTCTTATCGATCCATCCCTCCTTCCTGAAATCGTGGCTGGTGACGTTCACGAGAAGATCGCATTTTTCCTTCAAAAGATTTCGGACGGTCTTTACGGAAACCGTTTCTCCCTTCAGAAATTCCCTGTCCTGCCTCGAGTAGGGAATGTAGGGAAGGAGGAGACACGTTTTTTTCGCTTTCAGTGCCTTCAGCTTATCGAGAAGGAGGAAAGATTCTGTTAACATCCTGTTCTGATCAAGGTTAGGGGTTCGACCTCTTACAACCAGAATCGCTTTCTTCCCCCTGATCTTTTCCGGCTCGGAGATCCTGAAATAGCTCTCCCCGTCCGGGAAAACCTTTGTTTCGATCCTGGCGAATTCTGCCCGCAATTCCTTTGCAAGCCTTTCCGAAAACCCTTCCCTCCCGAGAACGATCATAACAATCTTTTGAAATTATTAAATAAAACTTTTAAAATTCGAAATCCAATATTGAAATATGAACGAAGAGGAAAGGGAGAGAAAGCCGGTCTCCCTCTGGTGGACGTTTGTCCCCATATTTCTGGGCGCTCTGGGAGGAATCGTGGCCTGGAGGCTAACGAAGCACAAGCACAACGAGATGGCGATGGTATTGCTGGTGTTGGGTATAGCATTCACGGTTATAATCATTCCTTTCTATATCTGGATCCTTGCGTTGTATTTCTCATAAAGCAGGCGGCCTATCGATAGGCGGAGTGTGCTCGCATTCTGTGCATTTCCCGCTCTCATTCAGTAAAGCGCCACATCTGGGACACCTGAAAGGTTCCTCACCCATAACAAAACCCAATTAAGAATTGTTCTGGAGTTTATTAAATTTAAAACTCGGCCGGCAAAAGAATAGCATTGTTTGACACATTATTCAAAGAATTCTCCCGTGAAAAGGACACTGTCACCGAGCCAGGCACAACCCGCTTCAACAAAGTTCAGGGGATCATCACCCGTGACCTTTCTTCTGCCTGAGCCATCAGGGTTAATTACGAAGATGTCATAAAGGTCGTCCCTGTTGTCTGTAAGGTGCACGAATAATATCTTGTTGTTTGGCGACCATTCAGGGAGGAGATCCCCATCGCCGTTCTGGCTGATATCGGTCTCTGTCCCCGATGAGATGTCATAGACATAGAGGTCATAGTCGCCGAGGCTTGTCTGACCTACAGTCTTCCCGGTTCCTGTGAGCCTCTCGAACGCAACTTTCGAACAGTCCGGTGAAAAGTTTGGATCATAGTCTCCGAGAGGGAATTGAACACCCACGTCTGTTCCTCTTCCGGGCGGGTCTGTAATCTCAATCTGATTTGACCCGTCATCATCCATCATCCATATTGAATGATACCTTGTGTGGACAACCTTACCGCACTTCCAGTCAAGATCCCCTTCCGAGATTCCAACCGTATCCGTAAGCTGTCTCAGAATGTTGCCTTCAAGATCCATGACGTAGATGTCTGTTCCGGCCTGCTTCCCCCCAGTCGAAAGGAACATGATTTCCCTCCCGTCAGCAGACCACCTGGGCTGAACGTCAACCCAGTCGTTACCCGTAAGCTTCCTGTAGCCTGTCCCATCTATGTTGACAACCGCTATCTCTGAGTTATGGATATCGTCCAGGGTTCTTCCCTCCTGCTCCGTGAAGGCGATCATTTTCCCGTCAGGGGAAGGAACCGCCTCTGACAGGTGTAGGTCACTTCCGTGTATCTGTCTGATATTGGACCCGTCAAGGTCCATGATGAATATTCCGTCTCTGTGATCTGTCCTGCCCTGAATTTCCCATTGAGACGTTTGGGTCTGGGTACATCCGGAAACAAAGATGATGGAGACAAGAACAAAGAAAAATAAATATTTCATATTAATATCTTGAGTCTGTGACTAAAAAAGTCATTTGACATTAATAGAGCCTGAAGCCTCGGGAGGGCCCGGCACAGAAATCGGGGAGCATGGCACATTGCACGGTTAAATTTCTTTGTTATAATTATTCAAAATGAGTAAAAAACCTAATAGTATTGCTCTAATAGATATGGATGGGGTAGTCGTCATTGGAAACTCGAACATCGCCGTTGCTACTGAATTAGGACAAAGGGATTTTGCACTTGAACTTGAAGAGCAAAGAAAAAGAGATGAAATAAACACGGCAGAATATAATCGTAGAATTTCTAAGATATATGAAGGCTTAACTCAAGAAGATATTCTTTCTCTCTGGGATAAATTACCCAAAATAGGGGATATAGAAAAAACAAATGATGAATTGAAAAGAAGGTATGTTGTTCCTGTGATATTAACATCCGGTCTTGGTGACTTTGCAAGAATATGTACGGAAAGGTTTGGTTTTTTTCATTATCATGGGGCTGAACTTGTATTCCAAGATGGAAAATCTACAGGAGAAAGAAACTTATGTGTTGAACCTGAGGATAAGATTGTTTATGCTAAAGAACTTTGCAGAACTTATGCTGTAGAAGAGTCTGCCTTAACATCAGTAGAGGATTCTATCTCTGGTTTACCTATTTTTATGTTCCTCAAAGAAGTCGATGGAAAAACAATTGCGTTCAATGATTATGAAGGAAGATTGTCAAGTTTTTCAGACCATAGCATTAAATCCGATTCTCTTTATTCCATTGTTCAATTTTTCTAAATAATTCCGAGGGCTTAGCACATTTTCCTTTAGGCTTTTCACCAAAAACGCTATCAAGAGAGCCTGAAGCCCCGGGAGCACCCGGCACAGAAATCCGGGAGCATGGCACATATTCAGCCTTCTCGGAAAATCATGATTTTAAAGTTTATTATTGAGTTAATTAAATAATATTGTGATAAGTTATGGGCATCCAAAATTTCATTAAAAGGCATCCGGTAACAGTCTACTTCATTCTCACATTCCTCATATCATGGGGCATCCTGCTCCTGGCCATCGGCGGGCCTGGCGGAGTCGTGAGCGTAAATGAGCAGTTCGAAACCATGTTGCCGATGATGATTCTGGCAGTGCTGGCAGGTCCCAGCATAGCAGGCATCCTGCTGACTGGATTGTTCGATGGAAGGACGGGCCTTCGGGAGTTCCGGTCCCGGCTGCTAAAGTGGCGGTTTGGTGTTCGCTGGTACGCGGTAGCACTTCTTTTTGCGCCGTTCCTTTTTGTGGTATTACTACTTGTGCTTTCCCTTCTCTCGCCCGAGTTCCTCCCCGGTATATTCGCGGCCGGGGACAAGACTTCCCATCTGATGATGGGTCTCATGACAGGCCTGATGGCCGGCATCTTCGAAGAGATTGGCTGGACCGGGTTTGCCACACCACGGCTGAGGAAGCGTTACGGCATCCTTGCAACCGGGCTCATTGTGGGTATCGTGTGGGCAGCCTGGCATTTGCTTCCCGCATTCTGGTTGGGATTTGCCAGCGGCAATATCAGCGGAGCAATCTCCTTTTTCAGTTACCTGATAGACCCCTTCCTGTTCCTGGTTGCCTCGAGAGTTCTAATTGTGTGGGTATATGACCGCACCGGAGGGAGCCTCTTCGCAGGAATGCTCATGCACGTGAGCCTTACGGCCAGTACACGGATATTCATGCCTCTGGTGATAGCGGGAGCGCAACTGATAATCTTTGATGTCACTTGGGCCGCCGTTGTATGGGCCATACTTGCAGTGTTAGTGATGAGCAATCGATTTCGAAACGGAGGGCTTGAAAAAAATATTCCGAGGGCTTAGCACATTTTCCTTTAGGCTTTTCACCAAAAACGCTATCAAGAGAGCCTAAATAAGAAATCTAAAGCCCCGGGAGGGCATGGCACAGAAAGTCGAGGGAATAGCACATTCTGTATTTCTTGGCTTTATCGGGGTATGTCTTTGGAAATGCAAAAAATCTCAGGTAATACATGCAAAGCACAATGAAAACAGCAGATTAATAAATAATAATCTATATAATCAATCATGAATTACAAAATATTAATTATGGGTATTATTATTGGATTGATTGCAGGTTCTGTATTTGGTTATTTTGCTTTTTCCTCACCTAAATTACAAATTTGCCCTGACGAATGGTATATAAACAAAATGCCTCCAGAACCGATTTTTGGAGAAAGACAATATTTCATAATTAATGGTAAAAGAGCAGAAATTTCTAGTTTTGATATTGACTGGGTGAAGAAAAATTGTAACATTGAACCGAAGATTGTTGTGTAGTCCTTTGCCAACTTCTGACTATTTTCACAAAGCAGTTATCTAATAACAAAACAAGTATTTTTATTAATTCCGAGGGCTTAGCACATTTTCTTTTGGGCTTCTTGACAAAACCGGTATCAAGAGAGCCTAAAGCCCCGGGAGCGCTAAGCACATAAATCGGAGGGAGTGGCACATTTTACTCTACATAAACACGTTTGTTTCTATCAAATGGTGGAGATGCGATAGCCAATAGTGTTAGTCCTTTCAGATGCTTATATATAGTGCCTTTAGGATATATCACAAAATCCCCCTTTTTTAAGTGATATTCTTTACCCTTAATCACACATTTGCCTTTCCCCTCTAAAACGTAATAAACCACATTGCTCTCTTTATCATATCCGGCTTTTATATCATCTCCAACCTTTCTAACTTTAGCAATGTTAAAGGGAAAATCTTCATTATCAACTATATCAGTAACTTTTGTTGCACCAAAATCTTTTTCCTTCAATTCTTCTGCACGTATAATTCTAGGCTCCATAATACATCTTACAATAATAATTAATAAAAACAAATATTCCGAGGGCTTAGCACATTTTCTTTTGGGCTTTTCACCAAAAACGCTATCAAGAGAGCCTGAAGCCCCGGGAGGGATTCGAACCCCCGACCTATCGGTATCGTGCAGCAAAAGACGTTCGCCCTGCAAACGTCAATCTGTCATATCATTCCGGTCGACCCGGTCAACATACCGATACAAGCCGATCGCTTGAGCCAAGAGAAATGATAAAACATTTCCCGTACTGGCCAACTGAGCTACCGAGGCAACGTTTCAGGCTGTCAACCTGTTTCCTATTATATGGATAAGTAGCTTTTATTTATTAAATTTTCGAGAAATCGAAAGAGTCAATTAATTTTAAGTTTCCGGCAGAGTTTATCGATCTCTTTGTGGAGATCGCTCTCCGTCCTGTTGTTGTTAAGGGAGAACCTCGCCATCTTCATAACCCCATTGATCGGCTTCTCGGTCGGTTCTTTCTCGATTTTTTCGAACTCCTGATAGCTCATTCCCTTCTCCCCTTTCGTCCCCCTCTTTTTCAGCCTCTCGAATCTTTTCTTCGCGGAACATTCAACGGACACCAGCCTGAAATTCTCCCCGAAGTTGTACCTGAAATACTCGACCTCCTCCCGGAATCTCACGCCGCTCACCACCCATAACCCTTCCCTCCCTATCCTTTCGCACAGTGCCGGGACGAGTGCGGCGTTCCCTCCGAACGTCTTCCTCATGTCCATTCCGAGCTCTATCAGGTTCTCTCTCGTGACTCCCTTCCCCATGCTCTTTAACATGGGAGCGAGAACGTCATCCGTGAAGGTAAGGACCCGGAAACCGTATTTTTTCGAGAGATACTGAGCGACCGTGTCCTTCCCACAACCCCTCCTTCCGGTTATTCCAAGAACGAGCAAAACCATAATAACAATTAACGCCTTTTGCTTAAAAATAAAAGAAAAAAGAAAGGGATTTGAGCCGATCGGAAGCCTACACGCAGGCGCCGTTCGAGCAGCTTGTGAAGTTCATGGTACAATCATAGAAATTCAAATCGCACTGGTCTCCAACGCAATAAAATTCAATCAGTGTTGTTGTAATGTTGAAGTCGCAGAAGTCAGTATTACTGTAAGGTATGCCGTTCAAGTACCCCGATGCCGTTCCCTGTACCGTCACCACGAAACCGCCGTCCGTATCCGAGCAGCTGTCTGGCGGACCGCACGTATGCCAATGGCAAACTTCCGGTGAAGTGCAGTCATTATTATCGCAGCAATCTCCCATGTAGGCAATCCCGTCGCAACATACCTGTCCGCCCTGGAGGCAGTCCGCAGCGCACGTATCGCAGTCCTCTCCGCCCTCGCAAACATCATCTCCGCAGTTTGTTTCGTCATCGTCAGTTGGTCCTGTGCAACCGCCGTCGTTGTAATCAATCGCTTCATCTCCGTCGTTGTCGTTCCCGTCATCACATTCTATCGCTGGGTTGAGCTCGCTGTTGTCGTTCTTGTTGGCACACCCCGGATCGTCCGGGTAGTCGATGTAACTGTCACCATCGTTATCCGAACCGTCACTGCACGCTTTCTTGGCCCTATCCGGTTTTGCAATTGCCATCGGGATAACCAGCCCGATCGCAATGATCAAGAATACAGCTAATACCAGAATTTTTTTATCCATGAAACACCTCCCCAATTTTTAATAGAATTTAAGGTTTAAAAAGCTATGTTTAAACAAATGTTTAAACGCATAGCGGTTTTTATATCTGATCCCCGAACGCCTTCAGGACTTCCTCGGTGTTTTCCAGGGAACTGAACAGGAAATCCGGTTTCTCCTTCTCTAGGTCACTCCCTTTGGTCAGGCCTGTCGCAACAGCGATAGTCTTGCACCCAAACTCCTTGCCGCCCCGAATATCAGGGATCGAGTCTCCCACAATGAAAACATCCTCTTTCTTAATGGTGAAGCCGTATTTTTCCTCCGCTAGCTCAACCGCCCTTTCAATCATCTGGGACCTCTTGGCGGCGACATCCCCGAAGGAGTGGACCTTGAAGTATTTCACAAGCCCTGTTCTTTCAAGAATGAGCATGCCGACAGTGGAAATGTTCCCTGTTATCAATCCCAGGATTTCGCCTCTCTGCGAGAGCACTTCAAGAAGCCTGAAAACCCCGGGAAGAACCACATCCTCACCTATCCTCTTAAGGGCTTTCCCGAGCTGTTTCTTGTAGGATTGGTATGCGGTTTCCATCCTCTTCTCAATAACCTTCGGATCTATTCCCCTCTCGAGAAGCGGACCGGCTATCACAACCCGTGCAGGATGACCTATATTCTTGATCATGTCCTCCGGGGCGATATCCACGCCGAAAACCTCTTTCTCCATCCTTATGAAAGAATTTATGTGTTCATCGAATATGTCCACTAAAGTCCCGTCTAAATCAAAAAGAATGAGCTTCCTCATTCATATAAGTTGGTCTTACCTCTTTTTATAACAAATAGAAATGAAAATAAGAGAATAAACGGAATTCATAGATTTCGAGAAGTTTTCTATCCCCTGATCTCTTCATCAAATTCAGATATCTCGTGTTTAAGACTGATGAGCATGTCATTGGTTTTCTCGAGCGACCTCTGCATGATTACCTTCTCTTTCTGCAGGTTCCTGATCTGCTGGTTCAGCATCAACTTCTCTGACTGAAGTTCTGCCCGGTCCTCTTTCATCGCATTGATTTTCGATTGGAGACCTTCCTCCTGTTTCTCCTTCCTTCTCAGCTCTGTCTGCATCTTGTCTCTTGTCACCCTCAAATGGTCAACCACTTCCTTTAACTGAATTTCCTCATCCCTTAATTGCCTTACTTTCTTCTCCAAAATCTTTCTCTCTTCCTTTATATCCAAGGCCTTCACGACGTCCTCGCTCAAAGTGGTTAGAACGCCTTCCAGACCTTCATGTATTCCTCTCATTGGTTTTCTTTTCGCCATCAAGACACCTCATTATTTATTTATAGATTTAGATCGTATTTAAACGTTCCTTCTCTGCTTTTTAATCATCCTTAATATTTCACTAAGCTGGTTGTTTATGGTATCAACACTGAGCATGCTGGGGGCGAGTTCTACCTTCCCTTTGTCCATCGATTCCTTCTCAACCCATCCTCCATGCTCGTACGAATAAACATAATTCTTCCTCATATCCTCCGTGAGCTTCATTATCTTCTCCTCCAGAACCTCCGCCAGTTTCGCAAGCTGCTGGTTGTTTTTCAACAACTTCTGGATCTGGAGTTTAAGTTCCTCGTTCTCCCTCCTGAGATCAGAAACTATTATCTTATCCCTCTTGAGGACCTTCCTGGGATCCTCACTCGATATCCTGGCAAGCTTTTTCTTGAAAAATTCCGATTCTTCCATAATAATAATGGTAAAGAATTACTTAAAATGGTTTCCGTTAGGATTACTTCTTTCGTTTAATGTATAAACTCAATATTATACAAGAAAGGATGTAGGCAATCACGAGATTCATAATCAAAGAGGACCAGAATTCAGTTATAAACAAGGGGCTGAAAGACGGGCCAGAACTTGTAAACGCAAGACCGATTAAAACGAACGGCATGAACATCCAGTACGGTTCGCATACCGCGCCAATTTCCATTAAGCACCCAGGATTCGCGACAAAATAGGGCAAAGGAGCGAACAAGTAGATCAGAATGAAAAGAACGATTTTTCCCTTGGTGGGTTTGAAAAATTCTTTCCAGTCCATGTTTTAAAATTGTAAAAATAACTATAAAAATTGATGCCGATGGGGGGAAGATCAGCGCAAGACAGGACAAGCCTGTCAAATGTCATTTACAAATGCAATCTGCGCATTTGAACCCCCGACCTCTGCGTATCCCACGAGTAACGCAGACGTGTTCAAATTATTTCACAGGTCCCCGAAAAATTTTTCAGAAGACCTCAAAGCTCATATTCAAAAGATATGAGCGCAGCGCTCTAACCCCTGAGCCACATCGGCAATTATACAAATGATATTAATACAAGTTTTAATAAATAAATATACATGAAGTTTTTGAAAATCGATTTCAGGCATGGCTTCAATGTATACAGCAACGGGATCGGTCCTGTCTGGGTCTGTCCGCATTCCGGGCCCGCCCTGGAGATTCCAACGTCCAGGGATGAGAATACGGACACTGTCGCCGCCCTCTGTTGGCTCAAAACAGGAGGGTCTCTCATTATCTCCGGGATCCCCAGGAAGAGGATGCTGGGCGTGGATTTCAACAGGGATATTCCTCCAGAGGATCTTTCTCTCCTCCTGTGGCCGAAATTCATTGAGAACGGTCAAAGCGAGAGACTTAAGAGATACAGGAAGAAATACGGGTGGGTTGCCCAGAGCAAGACAGACCATCATCACAGGTTAAGGATATACAAGGATTTCTGGAGAACTGTCAAGAGACTGGGAAACGTGATAGTTTTCGTTCACAGGGAGTACACGAGAATGAAGAACTTCCCCTCCATAATGGACGTGGTTACGTACCAGGGAGAGGGGGTTAACAAAGATATCATCAAAAAAATCGTTAAAAACATCAACAAGAAATACGAACCCCTTTTCAAAAGAATAAGCAGAAACTACAAGGATTCGATCCTTCTGGAAGAGAAAAGGGTTGTGGACAGGATAAAGGACATATTTTCAGAATTCGATCTGGAAAAGATAAAGATAGAGTACAAGGAAAACATACTTGATGATATCAAGGTAATGAAAAAGTATGCGGACAAAGAAGCTGTGAAAAAATTAAAAAAGGAATTCAACGAAAGGAATTTCATTTCCGGAATAAGGTCCGCCTTAAGGAAAGGCCCCCATCCAAGGATAACAGTGGAATCCGTGTTCAAGGGGGAGATGGCCATAAGAACGAAAAAACCCTTATTCGTCAAAGAGAACATAGTGATGGAGGTCGAATGCAATTCTTTCATCAACTACTGGTATCCCGAGATGACGAGCAATATTTTAATGGATCTCCTGAAAAACCTGGTTTCCGTGGACAGATATAAAAAGCTGGGGATCAAACAGACACACATTCTGAAATTCATTGGAAAATAAGTCCAACTACATTTTATAGGCTTTAATCACGTGATCCGCCATCTCATTGGACTGCGTGAGAGGATTGTACGCCTTCAGGCCCACCAGCCCCTCTATTTCGTTCCTTAGCATGGAACTTCTGGCTCCCTTCCCAGAAATAAATAT
>WVZE01000019.1:19521-19775 GCA_011772645.1 Candidatus Aenigmatarchaeota archaeon
CCGCGATTTCTATTATGAGAAAGTCAGGGTTCTCCTTTGCCAGATTCGAGAAAACCCTCATGAACACGTCCTCAAGTTGTTTCAGCGAGTAGCCGACCGTACAGGGTGTTCCCGCATCTATTATGCCATGAACCTTTTTCGCTCCCCTGTACTCCGAAACTTTCACGTCACGTGGATTTCCCTGTCCTGTTACCTTGCCTACGCAAACCCTGTAACCTCTCTTGACAAGAGCCCATGTGAGATACTCGTGTGCT
>WVZE01000037.1 GCA_011772645.1 Candidatus Aenigmatarchaeota archaeon
GTGGAATCCACTGGCTGCGGTTGTTTCGGCGGGTCCCCGAAAACGGACGAGGTCTGCGACGGGATAGACAACGATTGCGATGGAACGGTGGATGATGACTGGTTCAACGTGGGAGAAACCTGCGGCCTGGGAATGTGCACAGGGACATACGTGTGCACAGAGGACGGCTCCTCAACCGTCTGCAGCGGCGGAAACCCGAGCCCTGAAGTATTTGACGGCAGGGATAACGACTGCGATGGCATAGTGGATAACGTGAAGGGAGAACAAATGCCTGTCTGCGGGAACGGGATCTGCGAGACAGGGGAGACCTATGAGAATTGTCCCCAGGATTGCGAAGAAGGACCTCCGCCCGTCCTGCCGGGCACGTGGATACTGGTGTTCGTGGCGATTATATTTATAATAGTAATCGTGGCACTCGCTCTTACGTTTATGAAGTGATAATATGAAAGCTATATCCCCCCTGGTGTCTGTGATAATGCTCGTGGCAGTCGCACTGATAGTTTCCGGCATAGTGATTAACTGGGGGATCGGCTTCACCGAGACCAAAAGGTCAGAGGTTCAGTTCTGCTCTGGGGCGGATATAGTTATAGAGAAGGCCTACTACGATGAGGACACGGGCGACACCAGGCTGATCATAAGGAATTCAGGTAAGGTCCCCCTGAAGGGGTTCAATGTTCTTCTCTATTACGAGAACGGGACGGCAGAATCCCCTGAAGGTCAGTATTCTGACTACGAGATACAGCCGGACGATATAATAACGTTCCAGGTAAGCGTTGATCCTTTTTTCAGGGAACTTATCGTTCAGTCAAGACAGTGCAAGAAGGCACAGAACGCGGTTCTGGTATACGACATAGAGGGATTTTAGGTTTCAGGGCAGCCTTATATCTGACAGCAGGTCCACGTATCTTTTCAGCCTGTTTATCTCGCTCTCCAGGGTGTTTATCGCTTTCAGAACGTCTCTCTTGTTCTCCCCCTGGAGTTTTTCCATTCTCTTTTTGCTCTGTTCGAACTCGAGGAGAGAGTCAGAGATGTTCTTGTTTATCCTCATGAGGAGAATCCTTTTGAGGGATTCGAGCAGATCGCCTCCCAGTTCTATGTAAAGCTTCCTGTCCGTGGGCTTCTTTATCTTCTTGATTATCCCGAGAATTTCGAGGAGATCGAGACTGAGCGATACCATAGAAACGGAATAGCCTGTTTTCCTTGCGAGATCCTGTAGGGAGAGGGATTCCCCCTTCACCATAAGCGCGGCTATGATGTTCCCGTGGATCGGGGAAAAACCGATCGACTTCGCGACCTCTCCAAAGGTGTTGAATATCTTTTTCTCTATCTCTCCTATTTCGTTGAAATAGGGCATGCGGGCACCTGAGTTAATTTTATAAACCTATCATATTAATAATTAATTGAATATTTAAAACTTTTAAAAACTTCTAAATGATACCATGACCTCCCCTGAATACCCGAAAGAACTCCCGAGCAAAACCAGATCCGTATGTCCTGAATGTTTGAAGATAGTGGAAGCGAGAATTTTCGAAAAGGACGGGAAGGTCCGGATCAGCAAAAAATGCGAAAAACACGGAGAATTCGAGGACGTTTACTGGGGAGATTCGGGGATGTACAAAAAAGCGAGGAAGTTCGCTTACGACGGGATAGGGGTTTCGAACCCGAACATCCCGAAAAAGAATCCAACCTGCCCCAAGGATTGCGGTTTGTGTTCCCTCCACAAATCCCACACCGCACTCGCGAACCTCGTGGTTACGAATCGCTGCGATCTCTCGTGCTGGTACTGCTTTTTCCTCGCTAAAAAACTAGGCTACGTATACGAGCCCTCCCTGGAGGACCTCAGGAAGGGCGTCCGCCTTCTTGTTAACGAGAAGCCTGTCCCGGGGAACGCGGTTCAGATAACAGGAGGAGAGCCCAGCATGAGGGACGATGTGATAGAGATAATAAAGATGATAAAGGAGGAAGGAGTCGACCACGTCCAGTACAACACGAACGGAATCCGCTTTGCTCAGGAACCGGAATTCGTCAGGAAAGTGAGGGAGGCAGGAGTGAACACCGTATATCTTACCTTCGACGGCGTCACGCCCAAGACCAACCCCAAGAACCACTGGGAGATCCCATACGTTCTGGAAAACGCGAGGAAGGCAGGACATATGGGGATCGTTCTCGTCCCCACCGTGATAAAATCCGTTAACGATCACGAGATAGGAGAGATCTTAAAGTTCGGCTTCAGGAACAGGGACGTCGTGAGAGGAGTGAACTACCAGCCAGTTTCCCTGGTCGGAAGGATGCCGAGGAAGGAGAGGGAGAAATTCAGGATAACGATCCCTGATAACATAAAGAAAATAGAGGAGCAGACAAACGGCGAAATATCGAAGGAGGATTTCTACCCGGTTCCCTCCATGAAGGCCATAACGAATTTCGTGGAAGCCCTCGTTAAGAGACCCCAGTATTCGCTCTCAACGCACTTCGCGTGCGGGATGGCAACATACGTGTTCGAGGAGGAAGGGAAGATGGTTCCGATAACGAGGTTCGTGGACATCGAGGGTCTGTTTGAATACCTGGAGGAGAAGGCAAAAGAACTTCGGGAAGGCAAGAGCAAATACGTTGTAGGGGCGAAGATGCTTTACAAACTCAACTCATTCATAGACAGGAAAAAATCCCCAAAGGATTTCTCTCTCGGGAAAATGATCTACAATGCCCTGATCAAGCACGATTACACAGCGCTCGGGGTCTTCCACCACCGCTCCATGTTTATCGGGATGATGCATTTCATGGACAAGTTTAATTTCGATATTGAGAGGGTTAAAAGATGTTGCATACACTATTTAATGACAGACGGCAGAATTATACCATTTTGCACTTTTAACGTGATACCGGAGTGGTATAGAGATGTTAAACAAAAATCTCAGGGTATTTCCATAAAAGAATGGGAACAGGAAACAGGAAAGAAAATAAAAAACGATCTTCACAGAAGAAACACCAAGAAACTTGAATCATCCGAACTTTATAAAAAAACTTATGCAGGATTCTTATAGGAATCAACAACAAATTCCAATTTTTCCGATCTTTTTGGGTGATTAAACCCAATTTCATCTCTGAACTTCTCAATATTTTTTCTTCCTGTTATGTTTACGTAGTATACGTTATTGAGATTTTTTGTTAACGAACCTTTTATATCAAAATAGGAGAGTAATTTAGTGATACCTTCAGCCATCCTTTCGCTTGATGTTGCATAATTTATAATTCTAAGCCCCTGCCATGGTGTATATGCAACAGATCCATCGCCATCAAAGCATCCCCTGAGAAAAGATTTTATTATCGATTTTTTACAATGAAAAATATATTTCGGGATAGAGACTTTATGTGATTTTTTACCTTCTGGTACACCAAGCATTGATATTATTTTTGCTATGGTTTTGTTTTTCGCATAGATAACAGTTGGGTTTTTTGGATTCAGATAGAAATTACTGTGATTGAAAACGCGTCTTGTTTTTTCCATGAACAAATCTCCCAGTTTCTCTTCATTACTTACAAACTGTACCCAGAGGAAATCCTTATTTATATGACCATCCGTGATAACAATTCCTGTTAAATAAGCCAGATCTTCTGTGAATTTCAAAGGCAATCTAATTTTAATTTGTAAACTTCCCTGAGCAGAACCTATTGCTATAATGGAACTTTCAATATCTGACAAAGTCAATCCGGAATATTTTGATATTCTCAGTATCTTATCGATTGGAATAAGAAATTTCCCATTCATCCAACGGCTTATTGTATACTGACCAATACTTAGAGAATCAGCTAACTTGTATTGACTTCCGAAATGCTTTATTACATTTGACCAGAATTTGAGATTTACCTTTGGAAGTATTCCTACAGAAAGACCATTTAGTTCCCAAAAGTGAAGATACTTTTCCATATTTTATTATGCACTTCTAGGATATATAAATATTCATCGTCTCTTCCGAGCTCTACAGGAAAACCTACGAGGGGTTTGTTGACTGACAAGAATATTTTTAAGAGTATTCAAAATTATCATCTAAAATATCTTTCATAGTTTTCTCATTTAAGTTACCGATGATTTCTGACATATCCTCTCTTTCTATTCTCATATCCCCGTTAATTGATAAGTAAATCTTATTCTGAGAGTTCTCTGGGTCCAAGCAGAAAAATTCTCCCATAATATCACTATTCTGAAATACTGGCATTTTCATGGTTTTATCCCTAAACCCCTTCAATTTAGTATGTAATTCTTCGTTAGGCACTTCTTCACCATTATTGGCATTGTTTTCATATTTTGCCCACTGAATATAGTTGAATCCCCTTTCCAACAGATGGTTTAAGAAATCTTCGGACAAAACCTCATCGATGTTTTCTTTCCTGATTGTCACGAAGGCACTTTGGGCCCTTCGCATATCTTTCAGTTTTTTTGACGCTTCGATTATTGAAGAATAAGAACCTTTACCTCTTATATTATCATTAGTTCCCTCGAACCCATCTATGCTCAAAAAGAAGGCTATGTTGGGGTAATTTTTAAAGAAAGATACATCGTTAGCAGCAACATACTCCCCATTTGTACAATAAATAAAAGTTAGGTTCGGATTTTCACTCGCAGCCATCAGGGATACCGGAATTGCATGTTCACTTATGGGTTCTCCGCCAAAGAATCCGTAATTTCTTATCCCTAATTTTTTTGCCTGTTTAATTGTTGATAACAAAAATTTTTCATCTATAACTGTTTTTTCTTTCCTCTTCTCCTTCGGTATATAACACCCCCTACAATTTTTCGTGCAGTGGTATGTCACCTCAAAGACGAGAACATCATGGGATATTTTTCCGGAAAATAGTCGTCTGATAGCTGTATGGGAATAGTTTTTCATAAAAATATATGATGAATGTAGTGGGTAATCTTTTAAGGACTTCAGAAAAAACTTCCCTAGCCCGATCAATTGTTTATGATGCATGCTTTAAATAAAATGCAAAAATTTTTAAGATTATTTGTCATAAAGAAAGGAATTTAAATAAACCTTTTCTCTAAAAATCATTATGAAAACCGTCAAGCTCTCGAAAGCTCTCAAGAGCAGGGAAGTGAAGCAAGCGATCTCTGAAGGAAGGATATTCATCTATCCCACGGATACGCTCTACGGGATAGGCTGCAATCCCGACAACAGGAAAAGCGTGGAAAAAATCATGAAGGCCAAAGGGAGGGAGAAAGACAAGCCCTTCTCCGTGATCGTCCCCTCCAAGGAGTGGATCTCGGAGAACACGAGGATAACCAAGGAGAACAGGAATTTTGTAGATGTCCTTCTCCCCGGTCCCTACACCGTTATTCTGAAAGCAAAAGAACGAATCCCTTACGTTGTCTCGAAGGAGGGATCGGTAGGGATCCGTATCCCGAAAAACGAGTTCTGCGATCTGATACGATCGCTCGGGATAATCTTCGTGACAACCTCTGTGAACCTCTCCGAGGAGGAGCCCGTCTATTCCATAAAGGACGTCCCTAAGGAAATAAAGGAGATTGCTGACTACGCGATCGATTCGGGAAGGATAGAGGGACGATCTTCCAGGGTTTTCGACATCCGGACGAACGAGCTGAAGATCGCGAGATGGTAAGGATGATTTCAGGAGAAACCGGCTTCTCGGAATTCGAGATGGATCTGGAGGAATTCGAGATCCAAAAGATAGGCAAGTTCTCCAGGATATGGAATTTGGGACATGGGGGAAGTGTTATAGGTAAACCGATCTTCTTGAATGAGAAAATCTATTTCGGATGCAGGGATTCTCACATATATTCGGTGGCTGCGGAAACCGGGAAGGAACTCTGGAGGTTCAGGACGGGAGGACCAATAGCAGGACCGATTTCGGTTTTTGAAGGAATTGTATTTGCCGGCAATGAGGAGGGATACCTGTACGCAGTGGATGTAGAGAGAGGGAAGCTCTTATGGAGATTCAGGACCGGCGGGGAGATATTCGGCAAACCCTGCAAATATAAAGAAATTGTCTATACCGGCTCAAAGGACGGGTATGTTTATGCATTGAACATGAAAACAGGCAAGATTATCTGGAAATTCAAGACAGGGGATATGATTGCGGCATGTCCCTGCGAATACAACGGTAAGATTTACATAGGCTCTTTCGATGAATATTTCTACTGCTTGGACGCGGAGACCGGAAGAGAAATCTGGAGGTTCAAGACAGGAGAAGAAATCTGGTCTCCTGTGAGATTCCAGGTCATTAACGGGATTTTATACTTCGGGAGTTTTGATAATTACCTGTATGCCGTTGAAGCTGAAACTGGCAAGGAGAAATGGAGGTTCAGAACCGGCAAACTGGGGAATTCAAGCGGTCCTGTTCTGCATAAAGGCGTTCTGTTCTATGGCTCAAGAGACGGGATAATGTACGCCCTGAAAGAGGAGAGCGGGAAGGAGATATGGAGGTTTCAGATAGGCGAAGAGGAAATAATAACGCAAATAGCCCTTGTCAATGATGATAAACTCTATTTCGGAGCCGGTGACTGCAATTTTTATTGCCTTGACACCGAAACCGGGAAGGAGATATGGAGGTTCAGGACGGACGGGGTGATATATTCTTCCCCGACGCTGTGGAAAGACAGGATATACTTCGGCTGCTGGGACTGCCATTTGTACTGCCTTGATCTGAACGGGAAGGAATTGTGGAGGTTCGCGACGTCCACGCTGGTTCAGGCCAAACTCCCCCCCGTGATGGAGGATTTCGAGTTCGTCATAAAGAAATCGGTTTCAGAAACCGAAGAAAAGGAGGAGGAGAAATACGAGCTGACCTCATTGGAGGAAAGGGAGAGCCAGTACTCGGTCAAAACAGAGTATGTGATGAAGTCGGAATATAAACAGGAAAGTGAATACAAATAATAAAAGGTTTAAATAATTTAATCTCATATTAGTATAATTGAAATTTTTGTGAGGGTGTCTTATTATGGCAGACAAAAAGGAGTTTTTTATCAAGATCGAGAACGTCGTCGCGTTCACCACCCTGAACGTTAGCATTTCTCTGAACAAGCTTGTTGGTTCTGTTGAAAACACAGAATACGAACCCGAGCAGTTCCCGGGCCTTGTTTACAGGCCTACTGATCCGAGGGCAGCCGCGCTTATCTTTTCCTCCGGGAAGATCGTGTGCACGGGAACGAAATCCATCGAGATGGCGAAGGAAGCGATGAGGAAGGTTGTGGATAAAATAAAGGAGTCTGGGGTGAAAATCCCTAAAACGTATCCAATAGAAGTCGAGAATATCGTTGCCTCCAGCAAGATAGAGGCCGATCTAAACCTTGAAGACATCGCGTTTTCGCTCGAGAATGCGGAATACGAACCCGAGCAGTTCCCGGGCCTTGTTTACAGGATAAGCGACCCGAGAGTCGCCTTCCTGCTGTTCAGTTCAGGGAAGATAATCTGCACCGGAGCGCACAACACGGACGACATACACAAAGCACTCGGGAAGTTCAAGAGGAAGCTGGAAGGCATAGGGATCAAGGTCAAACCAGTGGCGGAATAGAAACGGTTTTAACCTTAAGTTACAAGCTCAATGAATTTTTCCTTATCCTCTTTTCTAACAACCCTCTTTTCCGATATAAGAGTTCTGTATACCAGCTCCCTAGCGTAGCTGTTTTCTTTTAGCCTTTCATTTATATAATTTAGATGAATGTTTTTTTCATTGGCGATATCAATAACGGAAACGTATTCTACTTCATCCTCCGCTATGGGGTAGTCATGTTTGAACCTCTTGCTTTCAAACTTTGCGATTCTCATGAGCTCATACGCTCTTGGGATATCTTCCCCCATTATGCAGGAGGCCTTCCCCTGAATGTATATCTCGATCCTCCCGTCCTTCTCCACCAGTTTTTTCAAAAGCGACACATTGAAACTTTTTTTAAGAATTATCGGTACATCATAGAACGAATAAAGCCTGTCCTCCACTATCCTGTTGGGGTCCAGTTTTTCAATGATGAGGTCCAACAACTCCTCGGGGGTCAGCCCCCCGTTCACGTTTTCGATATATCTTTCAATCATTTCCCTTCCTCTGCTCTTGCATTTATCACTAAAAAATCCCACACAGTTTAGAACATGCCTGTTGTTTCAGAAATCCATTTTTCCTAATGTTTTAAAGTATAGCGCTGAATTGTAAATCTCTTCGGCTTTCGACCAGTTTACGTGGGGAAACAGAACCTCGTTTTCCATTTTTATTGATTGGGGGAAAATCTTAAATAATGAAGGAAAGATACGTTCGCGTGTGCCCGCGCTGCGGCGGAAAGCTTAATGTTTTTTACAGATCGATTCTTTCAAAGATCGGTTGGTTCCCCACTGAATACAAGTGCGAGAAATGCGGATACAGGGGGAAATACTTCGTCGAGGTTCTTGAGAGCGAAGCGGATAAACACAGAAAGCTCCTTAAAAACAAAGGCATTAAGAAACAGTCTAGATAACTGCCCAATCTCCTGCCATTTTCCTTATCCTTTTGATCTTACCTAATTTTTCATACGCTCTGTCTTCCAGTTCATTCACCTGCTGTTGCCCGATCTCCAACAATTCCCCGATTTCCCCTGGGGTTTTATATTCTTCTCTCACGTATGCGTGGCCATCAAGCACAGGACCGTAGCCCAGTCCGTGGAGTTGCGATAGCACAAAGAATTCTCTTTCATTAAGCGAATCATTCAAAGCGGCCTTGATTTTTTTCTCGGTGTCCTTGCTTATAATCCTTTCCAGGGTGCGGTCATGAATTTTGCTCGAATGCTGGTTCAGGATGATCAGTCCCCTGTATTTATATTCCCCGTAATAGGCTCCTCTATCAGTCCCTTTTACATCCTCCTCCTTCCCCTTTCCGTTAGGGCCTTGCGAAACGGCACGCAGCCCTTCAACAACATTTGACACGCTGTCACGGACTACCCTGAATACGTAGGATTCAAACGGTGAACCCTTTTCCGTGTTGTAGGTATCAAGCTTCTCCCCGAGAATTCTGACCATGGACTCGTTCACGACCTCATCCACGGGAATGTTGTAAATTTTAAGAGTCTCCCTGGACATCCCCTTTACTGCCTTGTACAAGAATTCAGTCAGCATTTCCCCTACCTCAGTCCTTATGTAACCTCTCAGGATCTCGCTGTCCGTATTCTGGTATATGCTGAGAAGTTTCCTGTACTTCTCTCTTCTGGGCAGGTCAGAAACCATCCCCTTCAGATAATCCCTCACAGAACTTTCCGATCTCATTAGGAGGGAATTATGTGGGAGCAAGTATAAAAAGTTTATGGGCGTGAAGGGATTTTCGAATCCTGGCTGCTGGATGCATCGAAACCCGCTGGAGGTTTCGATATTCGAACCCTCGACCTCAGGCTTAACAGCAAAAGACGCACACTGAAGTGCGCGTCAATCGGTTTCTTCGCTATCATTGAGCAAAATGCTCTCAATTCTTCCAAGCCGCTCCTTCCGGAACTTAGAAGACCCGCGCTCTACTGCCGTAGGCTTCGAAAGAAACGGACGGGTCCGTTTCGAACTACCTTTCCAGCTGAGCTACACGCCCATCTATTTTAATAAATTAATACAAATAAGAGTTTAATAATATTAGTGGGTGGTTTTATGCAGTATAAGGTAAAAATAAGCGATGATTCGAGAACGGTTTCAATCTTCACTGACGAGAAGGTCGTGCCTGACATAGTCAAGGTTGAGCTCGCCGAGAAACACGGCATCAATATGACCGACTACAGGTTATCTGTAGGGCCGAGAGAGACCGGCGACAAGAACCTGAGATGGGTAACGATCTTCACCAAGAGATAGGCAGAGGGAAGGTTCATGAAATATGCGGATCTGAAGAGGATAGAGAGGAAATGGCAGAATAAATGGAAGGACAGGAAGGCCTTCGAGCCCGAGATCGACAAAAAGAGGAGGAAATTCTTCTTCACCACGCCCTATCCCTACATCTCCGGAAGCCTGCACATAGGACACGGCAGGGCGGTGACCGAAAGCGACATATACGTCCGGTACAAGCGGATGAAAGGCTTGAATGTTCTCTACCCCCTCGCCTTCCACATAACAGGAACCCCAATCCTCGGGATATCCTCCGCTATCAAGGGAGGGGAGGAGAAAAAGATCAATCTCTACAAGGGATACGTAAAGAACTACGTAAGAAACGAAAAACGGGCGGAGAGTATCCTGGAATCATTCAGCGAACCATGGAACATAGTGAAGTTCTTCGCCCCGAAGATGATGGATGAGTATTCCTCCCTGGGTCTGTCCATAGACTGGACCAGGAGGTTCACGACAGGGGACCCGGATTACCAGAAATTCATAACATGGCAGTTCACGAAATACAGGGACAAGGATTACCTCGTGAAAGGGAGCTACCCTGTTCTTTACTGCCCCAACTGCGAGAACGCGGTCGGGGAGGACGACATACAGGATGCGGATACCAACCCCGTGATAAAGCAGGAATTTACCCTGCTCAAATTCCGGACAAATGACGGCTTGATTCTGGTTGCGGGGACGTTAAGGCCGGAAACAGTCTTCGGTCAGACCAACCTCTGGATAAACCCCGAGGTGGAATACGTTAAAGTCAGGACAGGGGATGAAACATGGGTGATGAGCAGGGAGGCCTATGAAAAGCTCTCCTACCAGAAAAAGAACATGAAAACCCTGGAATACGTGAGCGGGAAGGAATTCGTCGGGAAACGGGTGAAGGCCCCGGGGATCGGAAAGGAGATCATGATACTTCCCTCCAGTTTTGTTGACCCGAACATAAGCAGCGGTATCGTGACGAGCGTTCCTTCAGATGCTCCCTACGACTGGGTCGCCCTCAGGGAACTCCAGGGAGACAGGAAGCTCTCCGAAAGATACGGCCTGGACTTCGGGGAGATCAGCAGGATAAAGCCCGTCCCCATAATAAACGTTCCCGGCTGGGGAGACCTCTCCGCGCTCAAGATATCCGAGAAGATGAAATTAAAGGGCCAGAAGGACCCGAGGCTTGAGGAGGCGACACAAACCATTTACAGGGAGGGCTTCCACAAAGGCGTGATGAACAGGAACTGCGGGAGATACGCGGGAATGAAGGTGACGGTGGCGAAGGACAGGGTGAAGGAGGATCTCCTAAAGAAAAGTGAAGCGGACGTTATGTATGAGACCTCGAGGGAAGCTTACTGCAGGGACGGGACGCGGGTGGTTGTCTCCATCCTTGAGGATCAGTGGTTCCTTGATTTCAACGCAAAGGGTTGGAAAACCCTTGCTTACAGATGTCTAAAACACATGAAGCTCCTTCCCGAAACCATGCGAAAGCTCTTCGAGGACACCTTCGAATGGCTGGACAAGAGGCCGGCCGCAAGAAAAAGAGGGCTCGGAACGCCTCTCCCGTTCGACAGGAAATGGATCATTGAGTCGCTTTCGGATTCCACCATATACATGAGTTTCTACATACTGAAAAAACTGATCGAGAAATACAAAATCAAGCCGAAACATCTCGAACCCTCCCTATTTGATTACGTCTACCTCGGTAAGGGGAGCCCGAAAACCCTGAGCAGGAAGCTGAAGATAAAGGCGGACGCTCTGAAGGAGATGAGATCGGATTTCGAGTACTGGTATCCGAACGACCACAGGCATACGTACGTCGCCCATCTTTCCAACCATTTATCCTTCTTCATATTCGCGCACGCAGGGATCTTTCCCGAGAAGTTCTGGCCGAGGAAGATATCCTTCCACGGATTCGTCCAGAGCGAGGGAATGAAAATGAGCAAATCGAAAGGAAACGTGATCACGCTCCTCGATGTCAAGAACAAATACGGAGCCGACACCTTCCGCTCCTACATCTCAACAGCCACCACCCTGGAGGGGACGTTCGACTGGAAGACCAAGGATGCGGAGAACATGAGGAAGAACCTCGTGAATCTCTATTCTCTCCTTTCGGAAATCATCAGGAGGAGGAAGAGGGGGAAGCTCGCCCTGACCGGGAAATCGTTCATCTCGAGATTTGAGAATTCCCTGAAAGAGGCAGGAGAGGCGCTAGAGGAAATGCGCCTGCGCGATTACGGGAACATCGTGATCTATCAGATACCCAGGGATATCAAGAAGCTCGGGAAGAGGGCGAATGAGAGCGAGCTGAAAGCGGTGTACGGGATGATAGCGGAGAAGTATGTTAAGATGCTGAATCCCGTGGTTCCCCACCTCAGCGAGGAGATGTGGGAGAAGCTGGGAAACAGGGGTTTTGTTTCCCTTGAAAGCTGGCCCAAATACGACAGCAGGCTCATAGACAAGAAGTTCATAGCGAACGAGGAACTCCTCGACCAGACCATCGAGGACATAAGAAGCGTTCTGAAGCTCGTTAAGATCAAGCCAAAGAGGATCAGGCTTTTCGTTTCCCCTAAATGGAAATACGATCTTTTCAGGAAGCTGAAGAAAACGATCGAGAAGACCAGGGACGTGAAGGAGGTTACGAAGAAGGTGATGGACAGGGAACACGGGATCGAGATACCTAAGATCGCTGCTTCCGTATTGAGAGACCCGAGCAAGATCCCTGTTTTCATTCTGGACCAGTCCGGGGAATTCCGATCCCTTGAGGATTCCAAGAACTTCCTTGAGAAGGAATTCGGCTGCAAAATCGATATAATAAGGGCGGAGGATTCCGAAAGCCCAAGGGCAGCGAAGGCCATGCCAGGTAAACCCGGGATTGAGGTTGAGTAAAATGGATTCCCTAGAGATCGAGAAAAAATACATAGAGGAGAGGGTTAAGGTTTTGAGGGCACTTGAAAAAAGCTCAGGCAAAAAAATAATTGACAGGGCAGCGGATGAAAAGAAAAGGCTGATAGAGAAAAGGATTAAGGAGGAATACAAAAACATAATCCCGGTCAACATGGATCAGTTTTTCAAGATAATTTTCAGCGATTTCGAGGGCATAAACAGGATCACAAATTTCACCGTTTTGGAAAAGACAAAAAACCACCTGAAAGTCAGGATGAACAAGTGTTGGTACGCGGAAATTTACAGGAAGCTGAAGGCAGAGGATATCGGGCTCAAAATGGTCTGCATGATGGATCCTGTCATGAACAAGGCTCTGAACCCCAAGATAAAGATGTCAAGACCAAAGAAATTAATGTTAGGACATGATTGTTGCATATTCGAATACTGGCTGAAAGAATAAGTTTTCAATTCACCCCATCCTCTTCCCCACGGCGCAGTTCTTCTTGACCTCCACGATCTTCACTTTAACAACTTCCCCTTCCTCTGCTCCGGGGACAAAAACAGCGAAGTCCTCGAATTTCCCGACCCCGTCACCCTTCTTGCTCACATCCTTTATATACAGTTCGATCACGTCGCCTCTCTTTACAGGAGGCTTCTTCTTCGTATATTTATCCTTCTTCTTATGGGATCTCGAGATCCGAAATTCCTTGCGGCCGAACATGTTTGGCATGAAATATTTTAATATATTTGTTTTAATAAATACCATGAACAGGTCTGAGCTTTTCAGAAAGATGGAAGAAATCATTTCTTTTGAGGACGAATTCGTGCAAAACCTCTCTTCCCTAGATATAACTAACGTTCAACACTCGCACTTCAGCGTCACTAACTTTCTGAAATTGAAAAGCGGCCTTACTAAACTCATGGACGATTCGAGGAGGCATAAAGAACTTCTTTCGAATCTGATAAACATTCTCTCGGGTGATCCGCGTGATGAATACTAGACAAGAAATACACGAGCATCTGAAGGAAATGCTCAATAAGGAGGGCGAGGCTTTTCGGATGTATACTGAACTCGCTTCCGAAGTAAACAATGCCGCTCTTAAGAATTTCTTCCTGCGAATTGCTGAAGAGGAAAAGTATCATGAAAAATTAGTCGGTGAGCTTATGGCTATTTGCGGGGAAGGTTAGAGCTCGTATTCTTCCTTCTTCTTTTCCGCAGGTTTCGGTTTTTCCCCCTCTGTTTCTTGAGTAATGGGAGATTCATATTCCTTCTCATCCATTTCCTTGGATATAGAACCAGGTTTGTAATCAGGCCTCCTGAACTGGCCGTCCTGATCCTTCGAATCCTTTATCATTTTCTTTACGTAGGATTCCCTTGAATCCTCCTGAACGTCCTCTGGGGTTTCGAAATATTCGTATTCGTCCCCTCCACCTTCCTCTTCGTGCATAA
>WVZE01000010.1:0-139 GCA_011772645.1 Candidatus Aenigmatarchaeota archaeon
TTCAAGAACCCCCAGACCTGCGGTATACCTGGTAAGGATGTTCGCGAGCTGTTCAAGGTCTTTAGAGGAAAGGTAAACCCCCATCTTGTCTGCAACCTCACGTACCATGTCCCTTCCTATATTGTAGAAGATTTCGCGA
>WVZE01000010.1:307-496 GCA_011772645.1 Candidatus Aenigmatarchaeota archaeon
CTGGGTGTGAATATCTTCCGATACAATTCCCTCGAACCAATGTGGTATCCGGAAATATGGGGTTTTGCGATCTGGATTATTTTCGTTAATTCCAGTTTCTTCCTCAAAACATCAACTATGTTTTCCTTGTAGTGCCTGTAACACCTGTGACAATGGTCTTTCTTCCCGATCTTTATCGCGAGTTCTCTC
>WVZE01000010.1:566-1511 GCA_011772645.1 Candidatus Aenigmatarchaeota archaeon
AGTATTCGTATTCCCTTTCTTTCGCAAGAACTACGGAACTCACGTTCTTGTTCGCCAGGAGCTTGTCTATGACCATCGCCATGCATGCATCGTAATCCTCGACCGACGCTCCGTACACACATCCCAGGCAATCGATCTTTATCCTCCTCGACTCCTCATCATAAGTGTACTCACAAACAGCCATATACATCGACCTCATGACATGCGTAAACATGACTTTCTGCGAAGCATACCCCGTATGCTTCAATCGAAACTTCACCCTCTCTATTATATATTGTTTTTTGATAGTTTAATTAATATGGATTTGGGAGATGCGTGGGAGAACTATTTTTAATATGGAAACAAATTAATTATGAGGATTATGGTTTCTAGGTCTCAGCTCAACGAGATAAAAGAGTTCGTAAGAAAGAGGATCGAGGGTTTGGATTACAACCACGATATTGAACACGTAGAGAGGACGGTGAAGTTCGCAGAAATACTCGCAGATAACGAAAGGGCGGACAAAGATGTCTGCGTAATCGCGGCTTGGCTGCACGACATAGGGAAGGCGAAGAACGAGGAAGTCCATGGAGATATAGGGGCGATGATGGCGAAGCCGTTTTTGGAAAGGCTGGGTTTCGAAGTAGATTTCATAGAGAANNAAGTGATTTTCGACGCGGACAAGCTTCAGGCGATCGGGCCGTTCGGTTTCGCTCGCGAATTCTCACATTACACGGTCTTCAAGGGGAAAAAACCGAGGGAAGCTTTCGAAATAGTCAAGAAAAAGGAGATAAACAGGTTTAAAAACGAACTGCAAACGGAGACCGCGAAAGCCCTCGCTTCAAAACCTTTCGAACTTATGTTGGAATTCTACAAACTATATGAAAAATGGGACAAGGGTAATATTTACTAGCAAATCTTCTTCCCTGCACTTTCCATTAGTTCTTTTCTGACCAGAACAGGTTT
>WVZE01000025.1 GCA_011772645.1 Candidatus Aenigmatarchaeota archaeon
GGACGGGAAAACGAAGTTCGTCTGCGTGGAGGGACCCGAGTTTGACGGGCATGAGGTGGACTTCGACAACATAATACTCAGGAACAAAAGGTTTTTGGAAGAGGAGGAACTAACAAGGAGTGGTTGTCATGGCTGTAAAAAATAAAAAGCACAGGATGCCTGAGCAGGACCAGAAGAAAAGGATTCGTAATTTTGAAGAGGTAGCTTTGGGATATGATGAACGAACAGCGATAGAGGAGGCGAAACGCTGCCTCCAATGCGCGAACAAGCCTTGCGTGGGAGGGTGCCCGGTCAGCATAGACATCCCTGCTTTCGTGAAATTGATAAAGGAAAGGGATTTCGATTCCGCGATAAGGAAGATAAGGGAAAAGAGCAACCTCCCCGCTGTATGCGGAAGGGTCTGCCCTTACGAAAGGCAATGCGAAGGAGTATGCACGCTTGGAAAGACAGGCGAACCCCTAGGGATAGGACATCTCGAAAGGTTCGTTTCTGATTACGAAAGGGGGAGGGGCTTCGAAATACCGAAAATCTCGAAACCAACCGGAAAGCAGATAGCTGTTATAGGTTCGGGGCCCGCTGGACTGACATGCGCAGGCGATCTCGCAAAGATGGGTCACAAGGTAACGATTTTCGAGGCTTTGCATGAATCAGGCGGGGTTTTAACATACGGAATCCCTGATTTCAGGCTTCCCAATGAAATCCTAAGATCTGAAATAAACTACATAAAAAGTCTTGGGGTGCGAATAGAATTCGATATGGTCGTGGGCAAAACCATAACCTTTGAGGAACTGAAAAAGGATTTTGAAGCGGTGTTCATAGGAACAGGAGCCGGCCTACCAAGATGGCTGAGAGTCCCAGGGGAAAACCTAAACAACATCTATTCCTCTAACGAATTCCTGACGAGGGTTAACCTCATGAAAGCTTACAAATTTCCTGAATACGACANNAAAGCTTACAAATTTCCTGAATACGACACGCCAATAAAGGTTGGCAAAAAAGTGGTAACGATAGGGGCCGGTAACGTCTCGATTGACTGCGCAAGGACCGCCCTCAGGCTGGGAGCGAAGGAATCAGTAATAGCTTATAGAAGGACGGAAAAGGAGGCTCCTGCAAGAATCGAAGAGATAAAACACGCGAATGAGGAGGGCGTGAAATTCAGATTCTTGACACAGCCCGTAAGTTTTATAGGGAACAAGGATGGTGAAGTAAAGAAAATGGAATGTATAAAGATGAGGCTCGGGGAGCCGGACAAAACCGGAAGGAGAAGGCCCGTTCCCATCAA
>WVZE01000009.1:0-1099 GCA_011772645.1 Candidatus Aenigmatarchaeota archaeon
AAAGTAATCCCTTCCCCAGGGAACGTTAGGCTGGTTATCGGAACTTATTCACCATGACAGGGAATATTCCCCTGTAATAGAATACGTGTTCGGGAGGACTGCATGCATTAATGATATAGACAAAGCGAAGAAGATAGCTGAGAAAAACCGAATCCGTATGGTTACGTTGGACGGGGATATTTTCGAAACGTCAGGAGCGGTTTTCGGAGGGTATTACATAAAGCAGGCGAAACCCGAAACCAAAAAATACCTCAAAGAGAAGGAAAAACTTGNNACTTGAGGAGGAGAATTCGGTCCTTCGGCTAGAAATTGAGGAGCTTGGGAAGAAGCTGAAAGAATTGAGAAAGGATGTTAAAGGTTTCGAAAAGTTCGACTTCGAAAAGAAACGAGCGAAAATGAAGGAAGAACTCGAAAAACTCAGGGAGGAAAGAACGAAGTTGTACGATAAACTAACGAATACTCAGGAGGAAGTTAACAGGTTCAGGATAAACAAGGCGAAGTACGAAGCGAACTTCGATAACTTACGTTTGCAATGGGAGGAGCACAAGAAAAGGTGGGAATCCCTTGAAAACAAGGAATTTTACCAGAAAAAGGGAGTTCAAATCCTCAAGGAAAGGGAGAAGGAGATATTGGAGGGGATCACTTCCTTGGGACCAGTAAACATGAAGGCTATAGAGGAGTTCGAGATCCTTTACGAAGAGTTCGAGGAGTTCAGGGAGAGGGTCGAGAAGGTTTCGAGAGAAAAGGATTCCATCGTAAAGAGCATAACGGAGATAGAGAACAAGAAACGCGAGGTTTTCATGCTAACGCTTGAGCAGATGGCGAATCTGTTCAAGGAGATTTACAGCGAACTTACGAGTGGTGAGGCGGATCTCGGTCTGGAAATATCCGAAGACATAAATTCAGGTTTGCTTATATCCGCTCAACCTCCTGGAAAGAAACTCCTCTACATCGATTCCATGTCAGGAGGGGAAAAGGTTTTGACAGCATTAGCCTTCCTGTTCACAATACAGAGATATAAACCTTCCCCATTCTACGTGCTAGACGAGATAGATGCCGCCCTGGACAAACCTAACACGAGAAGGGTTGTTGATCTAGT
>WVZE01000009.1:1128-1419 GCA_011772645.1 Candidatus Aenigmatarchaeota archaeon
AGTTCATAATAATTTCCCACAACAACGAGATGGTGAAGGCAGCTGAAATCGTCTACGGAGTTTCAATGGAGGAAGGCGAATCGAAATTAATAGGGGTCAAACTTCCGGGAGAGAATTAAAAATTACTTCTTTTCGAAAATCTTGGTTTCGATTTTCGCTTTTTTAAGAAGCTCAACTCCCACGTTATCTGGATAATATTCTATGTAAACCACCTTCTTTATCCCTGAGTTGATTATCATTTTCGCACATATGACGCATGGTTTCGCGTTAACGTACATCGTCGCTCCAACC
>WVZE01000041.1:0-1140 GCA_011772645.1 Candidatus Aenigmatarchaeota archaeon
CCGAAAGAGATTTGGCTCGTACAAGATACACCTCACGTGGGAGCATACCAAACCCAAAGGCAAGATTACGAAAAAAGAGTCCTGTTATTTTTCAATGAATATCTTTAAAGCTAGTATCCTTCTAACCTGTATCAAACTTTTGCTCTATTCCATTGCCCTGGGTTTGTGTTTGAATCCTTCCTTTTTCTTATAAAAGGTTGTAATGAAGGCCGGTATCTGGAGTATTATCGCGAAAGCTATAATCAACCACCCTGCAATACCCCATCCGTAATTGAAGAAATACACGGGCAGGAGTATTCCGATACCAAGACCCAAAAGGAATTTCCCAAACACCCAGAAAATAAAGTTCGAGGTGTGCATGGACTTTATCTTTTCGAGCTTCTCCTCAAAGTAGGTCATCACATCACCTATTTATAATTATATTTGCCGGTTTATATATCGCCTTCTCACGGAATATTAGTGGTTCAGGGTAGCAATCCTGTACATCTCCAATTGATTTCGGAAGTCTCTTCCACGATGTCAACAACACACGCTGGGCTACACCCTTCCTTCTCTNNGAGGTGTCCTTCAAAGTCCCGTTCTCAACGCAATCGCTCGCCAGAGCTATTTCCCTCGCCTCGCTTATACTCATGCTCCCGTTTTCCGAAACGCAGGTCTCCTCTTCAGGTTCTTCTCTTTCCACGCATTTATTCCCATTGAAACAGTTACCTTCCCCGCAATCGCAGGTCTTCACTTCATGGCTGTTATCAGGCGCGCAAGCACACGCCCCTACCGCACAAGTATTCGGGAAATCACCCACGCTTTTACAGCACAACCCTGTCGTTACGGTTCCTCCTGAATCCTCGCATGCCTGTTCTTTCTCCGTTTTTCCAGGAGAAGGCCCTATAACCTTTATTGTCGGCCTCATGATGTACCTATCCCCTGCCTGATGCACGGATTCCTCCGCATCGAAGTCCAAGGTAAGGGTCGTTGTCTCATTCTCCTTTATCTCGAAACTCCTCACGAGCTTCACCGTCTTGGACGGGATTGTGAGATCATGCTCCTCCCCGTCAATCGTGACTTTCGCGCTATCCACATCCAGCCTTATCTGCGTGTATATACCCGCTGCCAGTTCCTTCTCCCCCAGATACGCTTTCACAT
>WVZE01000041.1:1214-1477 GCA_011772645.1 Candidatus Aenigmatarchaeota archaeon
GCAAAACAAGCTTTCCTGTCCCTGTCGGCGCAACGCACCCGCTCACCAATATCCCAAGAACCAATACCGCTAACAACAATTCTTTTTTCATATGAATAAATTATATTTGTTTTTATATATACTTCTATCGATACGGAAGCCAATGGTAAGAGACCCGAAAAATTTTATTATGGGAAGAGCACGGAATCGATCACGTGTATGACCCCGTTTTTACACTCGATATCCGTCTTCACGACATTTGCCTCGTTCACCCTTACGCCGTA
>WVZE01000026.1 GCA_011772645.1 Candidatus Aenigmatarchaeota archaeon
CGGATGCCTTTGAGAAATGCAAGAATATGCTTGAAAGGACTGGAATTTGAAGCTCTGGAATTTCTTTTTGAAGGGAGGCGTTTATGTCTTATGAAGTAAAAGCAGAATGCGATACGAGAGGTTGCGGGCGGACTATCGAAGAGGGCATGGCTACTTATTGTCAGACTTGTCTTGATGAGCGAGACAATGAGATTGCCAAACTTGAGAAGGAAAGAGAGAAACTCGAGGATCAGAATATCGAACTCGAAGCGAAGGTTTCAGAACTCGAGGCAAGAATCGGTGAACTTGAAGCGAAGGCTTCAACTTGATATTTTATGGAACGGATCCTCAGAATATTCCCCCGCCAGACTTCCTATACTCCTATGGATCCGCTCGTTCGAATTGGGTTTCAAAGTCTCTGCCTACCTAAATTTAGCGAGATTCATATTTCGATAACCTTCTCTTGGGATATTGAATTCGGCAAGAATCTGCAAGCGTATTGGAGAAGTTTCGGAAAGGTTCGACTTGGCGGTCCCGCCTTTAAATCTCCCTGCAATAGATTCCAACCAGGAAAGTATGTCAAACAAGGAATTGTCTTTACGAGTCGCGGGTGTAACTTCCGATGCCCTTGGTGCTTGGTTCCTGAATATGAGGGGCGCTTCCGAACCATCCCGATTCAAGAAGGCAATATCATTCAGGATAACAATATCCTTCTGGCTAACCGAAATCATTTGGAGAAGGTCTTTGCCATGCTTCGGAAGCAGACAGCAATTTCGTTCAAAGGCGGGCTCGATATCCGGCTCCTGAAAGACTGGCATATTCAGGAGTTCCGTTCGCTACGAATTCAAGAGCTTTGGTTGGCTTTGGATGAGTGGGAACGTAGAGACAGATTCCGCGAAGTTTGTTTTCGGCTTATCAAAGCAGGGTTTAGGAGAAATCAGATACGAGCCTATTGCCTTGCAGGTTACGAAGAAGAACCTATTCAAGCTTGTGAGGATCGGTTGAAGTTTATCTACAAATGCGGGGCTTTGCCTTTTATTCAAGTTTATCAAGATCCCCGAATCCGAACCTTTAAAATTCTTGAAAGGGATAAAGATTTTGTTCGGAAATGGAGTCGCCCTGCGATTATCAAGACCATCATGCGAGGCATTTCCCCTTGACAATACCCCGCTTCCTCTGCTATAATCTTTCCATGCTACTCCACAAAATCCTTCGCTCTCGCTCTATCCCTTCGCTTTCTCCGTC
>WVZE01000014.1:0-1177 GCA_011772645.1 Candidatus Aenigmatarchaeota archaeon
TATGCCGAAAACTAGTATATCCGAGAACATCGGGCGTGTCATTATCTTCTCCCCGGGATCTCTTGGTGGCCTGCTCATTATCCCTGGCGAGGCGGGATCAACTCCTATCGCTAAGGCAGGCAACCCATCCGTCAACAGGTTTATCCATAACAGCTGGATAGCTGTGACTGGAATTATGATGGAAAATGTGGAAGGATCCTGAAAACCTATCAATATCGCTAGAAACACTATCAAAACTTCGCCCACATTACTTGATAACAAATACCTGATGAACTTCTTTATGTTGTCGTATATAGATCGCCCCTCGTGAATAGCATCCACAATCGATGTAAAGTTGTCGTCCCTCAATATCATGTCTGAGGCTTCTTTCGCTACATCCGTTCCCTTTATACCCATCGCTATCCCTATGTCCGCTTTCTTAAGGGCGGGTGCGTCATTCACACCGTCCCCTGTCATCGCTATGATCTCCCCTTTCTTTTTGAGTGCATCGACTATCCTTAACTTGTGGAGGGGGTTGACCCTTGCGTAAACAGCGATGTCTTCTACGATTTTCTCGAACTCTTCATCTTTAATTGAATCCATCTCGGGTCCTGTCAGAACCCTACTTTTATCATACATTAAACCAAGTTCCTTCGCTATCGCAACCGCTGTATTTTTATGGTCTCCTGTTATCATCACGACCTTTATCCCCGCCCTTTTGCAAAGCCTTACACTCTCAATCGCCTCCTCCCTTGGAGGGTCTATCATACCCACAAGCCCGAGAAAAGTAAGACCTTTCTCCGCTGATTTCTTGTCTGTTCGTTTCATCTCTTTGTAGGCTATTGCGAGAACACGTAAGGCCTTGTTGGTCATTTCATGGTTCTCAGATAAAACCCTTTCCTTCCATTCCCTGTTCATTTTTTTGACCTTACCTTCGATTATTATCTTCTCGCATAGCTCCAGAACGACTTCAGGTGCCCCCTTAACGCAGGACATATTTTTTCCTTCAGAAATCGAATTTATCGTGGTCATCATCTTCCTTTCGGAAGAAAATGGTATTTCCTCTACCCTCCTGTATTTCTTTTCCAAATTCTCCTTGTCGAACCCAATTTTCTTTGCAGCAACAACTATCGCTCCTTCCGTCGGGTCGCCTATTATGCCATGTTTATCACCGCTCATTTCGAGGGTCGCATTCGTA
>WVZE01000014.1:1274-1466 GCA_011772645.1 Candidatus Aenigmatarchaeota archaeon
TTCCCTCTGGTTTATACCCTTCTCCTGTAACTTCTACCATCTCGTTCGGAACCCATATCTCGCTTATCATCATCTCATTTTTTGTCAAAGTTCCCGTCTTGTCAGCGCATATGATGGTTGTCGAACCCAAGGCTTCAACAGCAGGCAGTTTCCTCATCAGAGCGTTACGTTTCGCGAGTCTTTGTAAACCGA
>WVZE01000023.1:0-1533 GCA_011772645.1 Candidatus Aenigmatarchaeota archaeon
TTCCTCCCCGCCTCCACACTTATCGTTATGGTATCCTCGTCCTTGTCCGGAACCGATTTCTCCTCCACGAGCAGACCCCTTTGGATGGTTTCAGAATCGGCCTTCCATACCCTTGCTATTTCATCCACACTTATCCTAAACTTCGGAACGTAAGCTCCGTATCCCACTATCCCTATCTGCATGCTATCAGCTTGACTTATTTAATAAGGGTGTGAAATGTTTTTAAATCTTTTAATTAAAATCCGGCAATTGCAGTAAAAAAGCTCACGAAGGAATATCTAACCACTTAATAGTAACAAAACCTTTATATACCCAGAATCCCATATAATGTTAAATAGTTTTAAATAATCCAGCCAATTATATGAGATTATGAAAGCCAAGGAATTCGTGAAGGAGTATTACTGGGTTTTTTTACTGGTACTGGTATTCTCAATGGCATTCTATCTGAGGGGCATACCCGGAACAAAGCTTGAATATCCCAGACTCCAGGCAATAGATCCTTATTTCATGTTCAGAATGGGAGAAGAGATAGTGGAAGGGAGGGGCTTGCCTACCAGTGATTATCTCGCTCAGTGGGGGACAAACCCGGGAGGTCCTGACAGGAACAGGGAAAGTATTGTGACGTTCTATGCCTATCCCATCGTGTATTTCATTCTCAATCCTTTGTTTGGCGTTTCCTGGTATTGGACTGCTGTCTGGACGCCAGCGTTCTTCGGGGCACTCCAAGTTCTGTTCATTCATGTACTTTCTCGGAAAGGAGCTCTTCAACAAAAAGGTCGGTTTGCTTGCGGCCGCATTCCTTGCGTTCGTCCCGGGAATCCTTTACAGGGTTTCTGCAGGCTTCATAGAGAAAGAGCCTGTGGGAGGAATGTTCATGCTTTTAACCTTCCTGTTCTTCGTGAAGGCGTTCAAGGTCGGGGAAGTGGACAGGGAAATCTCTTGGAGGCACATCCTCCTCCACCCGTTCTCGATCCTTCACAAAACGAGCCTGAGCGAGGAAAGGTTAAAGGCGATGAAAAGCGTGCTTTACGGGACTCTCTCGGGGATTTTCCTTTTCCTGATGTCGCTGAGCTGGGGGGGGACCAAAATAGTTTTGATAGTTATCCCACTTTTCGTGCTGGTTTCGCTCCTGCTTAACAGGTATGATTTGAAGTTTCTTCTTTCCTACGTTTCGTTCTTTGTTTCCTTCTCCCTGCTTATTGTTTTAGTCGCATATTCAATATTATCAGTCGCGCCCGTAATCCTGACAGAGGTTGAGATGATTGTAAATTATGTGGCACTGTTTGCGTTTTTAATAAGGTTCGGTATTGAGAGATTTAGTGTTATCGATAAGAAATACGTTCCTTATGCCATTCCCGCGCTTTTCGTGATCGGCCTGTTTATTTTCGGGGTCGCCTCGTACGTGAATATCGAACTAGGGGAATGGACAGCAGATATCATAGCGAGAACTTCCCAGCCCATATCGTATGGGGTGATAGCATCCACAGTCGCGGAATCCCAGACCGCGGGGGGTTTCATGAGAGATTCCCTCAC
>WVZE01000023.1:1565-1763 GCA_011772645.1 Candidatus Aenigmatarchaeota archaeon
ACCTGTCCGCGGTCTACTTCGCATGGATAGGGCTGTTCCTCATGATATACGAATTCGTCTTCAAGAGAAGGAGAAAGGAGTTCTTACTCGTTTCAGTCCTGTTTATATTATCATTGATCTTGGCCATGGGTGCTGTCCGACTGAACTTCCTATTCGCCTTCCCTGTGGCGCTAATGGCCGGATACTGCCTGATAAGGG
>WVZE01000015.1:0-15485 GCA_011772645.1 Candidatus Aenigmatarchaeota archaeon
TAAACCTTAACCTTCGTGAAGAGATCCTGCTCCTCCCCGAAGAGCTTCCCATACTCCCACGTGTAGTTCAATTTCGTAACCGTAACGTTCGTATCGGGATTAAGGGTCGAATCCGCATGCGAATAAATACGAACGTTATGATAGACAGGACTCGCTGACAGCGATCCAGCGAACTCCTCCTTCTCCCCGCTGTCCATAGTATAGTTCGACCAGAACTCTCCCGAAAGCGAATCAAAGGAATAGTTCTGCCACACAAGTTTGTAATCATTCAAATCACCCTCTATCGATACGTTCGCCTCCCCAATCGTGAGGTTCGTCCCCGTGAAATCATAGTTGACCAGGAAGTGGATTTTATTCAACTTCTCATAGGGTTCGCCAGGGTGTGTGAAACCGTATGAAGTGGTTATGGTATTCGAACTGCCCGTCGAGCTGATATAGGTGTTATTCAGATACCCTTTCGAACCCCTCGTGTCCCGAATCCCCCTCGCTCTGAAAATCTTCCTCCCGGTCTCGGAACAGTTCAGGGTGAAGTTGAGATAGGTTGATTTTCTTGGGTCGATATCCGGGACGCTCCAAAGGATTTCATTGTTCGAAGCGTTGTAACTCCCGCTTCCGTAATCCGTAACGTTACAATCAGGAGACACGAACAGGCTGGCGTTCCACTCGTTGTTTGTATTGGCGTCCCCCCTGTTCGTCACTTTCAGGGAAAGGTTATAGGTCACGTTCGATTGAATCGAACGCGGTTCAGGCCACGGATATTCATCTCTCTGGTGGACAACCAGACCGAATTCAAGATGAGACTCGCTCGAATAGTTCATCGTGGTTACCTCGAATTGTTGTTTTTCGCGTAATTTCTGGTAACCCCATGATACGTTATATCTGAAATATCCTAAGGTTGAATACGCGTTTGGCGTTATGACCTGATAGGAAGCAATGCTGTAGTTGTTCACACCAAACGTTTCCTTGTCTATGTACCATGTTATTACATTGGTGTCCCAGTCGATTTCCGGGGGTGAGGCATCTGTTCCTCCTGTGAGTGTCGGTGTTGTGGGAAACCACCCGGTTGGAACGGTTTCCTTGAGAACCAAGTTATCTTTCGGTTTCCCGCATCCCTTGTTGTGTATCACAAGGGACGAACTGAAAACCTTGTTTTTGTTCACGCTCTTGGGGGTTTCCCTTATAACCTCGAAAATCGCGATGTCGTCGCTGTTCTCTATCGAGAAGTTACCCTTCCTTGATTTCTGGAGGCTGTTTGGGTAGGTGTAGTTGACGGAAACATTCAAGGTGAAATTACCATTCGTGCTGTCCGTTGTGAGATTAAAGCTTATCGTCACGTTCCCCGTCTCGGATATGTTTATTAAATCATAGGCAGGCGAGACATTCCATCCTGACGGTTTTTCAAAGGTCACGTTGTATTCGATGATATCCGTGAAGGGATGGTAGATCGTTAAGTTCAACTCCTCTGTTGTGGAGGTGCAGAAGTATTCTGTCACATACGAAAATACGGTCACATTCCTGACCACGAAGCTCTCGTCCCTCGAATCGCTTCCTGATGAATATGTCAGGCTCGCTTTTATAATGTAGTCATCTTCTCCCCATCCCGTGGTGTTTATGAAGGTAAAGTTTTCGTAAACACTCGTGTACGCAGGGATGTTGACGTTTGTGTGTATGGAGGAGTTCACGGAAACGCCCGAGGAATTCGTGATGTTGAGGGTTATGTTTGAGAGGAAGGAAGTGTCCATTGAGTTTGATATCTTTATGCTCACGTTGAAAAAACCATCCCCCTGCTCCATTCCATTGGTTTCGTCCCCATCTATCCTCTTAATGATATCGGTTATCTCTATACTTGGTTTGTAATAAGCCTCGAAGCTCGCATTCCTGAACGTCAGGTTGGTTTCCCCGACATTCCTTATCTTAAAGCTGCAGTTCCCCCCCTCGCTGGTACTCGTCTGGTTTTTGAACACAGGGACGAAAAACTTCCCGGAGATAATTTCGTAGGAATGAAGGATATCGGTCCATCCGGTTGAGTTGTAGACATAGACTCTCGCTTTCGTGTTGCCTGTCCAGTTCAAAGTTAAGTTCCCTGTTCTGTAGTAACCCGCCTGACACGGGAAGCCAAATGTCATTTCTTCATTCCCTGTCAGGTTCTTCTCCTGACCCTGGTAATTATCCTTACCCAAAAGCTTGTAAACAGTTATGCTCTTATCCAATGTATCGTTCAGTCCTTCGCTGGAATTGGCGAACACAGAGAAATATGTTGTGGAGTTGTAGGAAGTTATGTTTATGGTCCAGTTGGCTGTCTTCGAAGAGTCCGCATCTATGATTCCCAGATTGAGCGTTCTGCTCGGCGAAACGCCCCAATCGGGAGGGACATCTATAGTGGCGTTCACATCGCTTGTAGCCTCCTGTATAGCATTTATCGTCGCTTTGACAACGAAGGTTTTATTCTCGAATATCTCATACGCCGAATCTATGCTGCTCACCACCAGATCCGCCTCGCAGCCGTAGGTTTGAACCGTGACGTTATACTCTCCCGACGGGGGATCCTTGTAACACGTGTCGCTCGGGTCCACATACCCCCTCCAGTTCTGTTTCTGCTGGTAATAACTGCAATCAGGAATGAAGTGGTAGATCACGTGTCCTGTTGAATTAGTTGTGTTGTAATCTGGATCCCCGGCAGAATAATACTGACTACCTATCCCGTACTTCGTAACGTTGAACTTGATGCTCGGCGAAGAATATGCGGGACTGTAGGCAGGCTGGTCTCTGTCGGTGTCGTTTATGAAAAGTATGAATTCCGCGGATGTGGAATCCGAAACGTTCGTTGAATTGTAGAAAGCATTGCTTTCATTCCCTTCCACATACGTTATTTGTATATCATTTTTTTCCAGAATGAATGAATTATCATCATCCACATATTCCCCGTCAGCCACGCTCGTATCATCATAGTTCCCGTTCTGGTCTGTCCCTTCGAACTTGAAGAACCAGGTTCCCACATCCCCGCAGGTGAAGTTAACCTCCCAGTAGGCAGTGAAGTTCGAGCAGGACGTGCAGTTTATTTCGTTCCCAATCTGGTTCCATGCTTCACCAGATTTCATCACGTATAACTTTGTTGTTACGTTATCCCCCACCTCATCCGTTACCTTCACGGTGAAGTTGAACGTCCTCCCCCACCCTTCCTGTCTGGGAGTGACGTTCGCGTACTTCAGGACCGGAACCGTGGACAGGTAGAACGTATTCGGGGGCAAAATGCTTGTCTGGTTATCGTAATAATACGTTTTGTTAACAATGAACGTAACGTTATACCAACCTTCCTTGCCTCCCGAGGAATCCCAGTTCTCCTGATACAGACCGCTTCCTATCCCCGTTGTCGTAAAGTTTTCATAATACCCGTCGGTTGATATGTTGAATACCGAAGTCGCGTAATCAATAGAGTTCGCGCAATCATCCCTCACCCTTGCCAGATGATAAACCAAATCCCCCCACGTGTAGTTCGTATCCCCGTCAGGCTGAAGTATCGTCAAATTAAAATCCCCCATAACCGTCAGATTTTGAACGCTCGATTCATTAGCGTAGTAACACATATCGCTCGAGTTCACCTTCGCATACCACCTCTGCTCTCCCACAACATATTCAGGACCAGGGTCTGTCGAACAGTTCGCATCGAAACCATACGTCACGTTCCCATCCGCATCCGTCACCAGCATGTGTCCGTCATCGTAAACATAACCAGGCGGACCTGAATAGCTTATCCAGAGCGTAACGTTCACACCAGCCGGCAGATACGTATTGTTATCCGTGTCCCTCAACCTCAGTTTCAGGGTATCAATCTGCGAACTGCTCCTGTTGGCAATGCTGTTGTTCCCCGCTATCACTTCGTATATCACGTTATCCTTAGTCACCGTGAAGCTTTGCGAACTGGTTTCGTTCGTCGTTCCGTTATTGTTGGTGGCGTTGAAGAAGAAATACTTGTCGTGTTCCCCATTCCAGATGTCGGCGCATGTGAACTCTTTGCTGAAGTTAAGCTGCTGCCACCCGCCCGGCGGAATTGTATAGTCATCCTGTCCGATGAGTTCCCAAGGACCGGCGGAATCATTTCCTACCCAAAGGTAGACGGTTACGTTGTTTATGCCTGTGGTGTTTACGGTAACATTGAACGTGAAGTTGCCCCCGCCCCAGCTGCCTGATGACGGATACTGGGTCACGTTTTCCAGTGATATGCTCACCGCCGGAGGCGCATTTACATCGAAGGTGCCCTCGCTCGTTTCATCTTCAGTCTCACCGCTTTGTGTGTTATTCATTCGGAATTTATACTTCCAGGTCCCGGTATCCGTGTCAGAGAAATTGCAATACCAGAAAAAGGTTTCATTGATGCAGTTGTTACAGACTATAGGGGTTTGGTTCGCGCATGAATAAGAGGTATATTCATTGAAGGTACTACCACCCGGCTGTTTCAGTAAAAGCGTTACATTCACCGGTATGCTATCGCCCGAAATAGCCACGACAGAGAAGTTCCAGTTCTTATAGGTATAATATTCGGATGTTGGATATACTGACTCGTTAAATAGTGATCTGTGGGCATCAAGATAGAAAACGCTTTCATTGTATGTGGAGCCGTTGTAGTAGTAGCTTTTATTCGAAACAGTGGAAACGTTATACCAACCGGTCGGATAGCTTATATTCGTGTTTATGGAACACGCTCCCGTGGCGTCTGCAGTACAGTTGTATTCATTGACCCCGTTAGTCATTTCAAGTATGATGGTGGAATCCGCAGTCCTGCTCCCGCCGCAGTCATCCGTCACGCTGGCCTGCAAAGTAATATCATCGTTCTGGGTGAAGTTCTGATTTCCTGTCGGCTGGGCGAGCGTATTCGTCAGTTCTCCCATCAGAGTGAAGTTTACCTTACCTGTTATGTTTTCTTTAAGGCACGAATCGTAAACTTCACCCTTCCAATAGTGGACACCAAGATAATACTTGGTCTCATCTTCACACCATATCCCAGGCGTAACCGTATGGATGAGATGTCCCGTATCATTCGTGGTTTCCAAAAAGCTGGTGTTCTGTGTGTAGCTGTAAGTAGATATCCAGATCCTCCCCAGTACATCGGCATCATAACTCTGGTTATCTTTATCATAAATTTGCGCGGTGAAATTGGTTGCAATAGTTCTGTTTACAATGGCATTTGCCGAAGGCGTGACGTTCCATATATTGACATCATCACTTTCTATGGCAAAATAATCAACCGATGTGTTCGTTGTGTGGCTTGCGTTGTCAGTGGCGTTGAAGAAGTAATACATCGTGCTGGTTATGTTATCACATGTGTAACCTGAATAAGATATCGTGACGTTGCAGGGGCTCGAAGAATTGCAACCCGAGACGTTTTCCTGACTTCCCACTGACTCCCAGGGTCCACCTGGGTATATCGAATGCCACAGGTAGACGGAAACGTTATCCGTTTGAGGATCGCTCACGTTCACGGTGAAGTTAAAGGTTTCCCCCCAACCACCGGGATCAGGTGAAACCGTTTCGTTTTGGAGTTTTGGCGACACGCTCTTCCAAGCCCACGTGTAGTCTATACGGATGTTGTCGAAAATCGGACCTGAAGGACCTCCCCAGTTCGCGCCCGTGTAGAGCAAGTAAAACGTGGAATTGAAGCCGTCGCTTGCGTTCAGATCGCACGTATTGTTCAAAGGACTGCTTGACCTCCCGGTTATAATGCACGTACCACTTCCGTCAAAAGGGTACCTGTAGCCGCAGTAGACACCAAAACCGTGAGCCGTGATTCCGGTATCATCAACATGCATGGTGTCGTAACCGGTTGTGTTATCAGAGGCCCGTATCTCGGATATCTCGCACCAGGTTTGTGCGAAACTCATCTGCATTTTCTGTCTCATCGAGATGTTGTGCAGGAAACATTCAGGGGGACCCGGCCCGCTTGGACACGCATATCCAACGGACCAGTTGGCGTAGTTGGTGTAGGCTTGTTTGGTGATCGGCTGGTTACCGTATGTGACCTCATCGCTGAAATCCTCGCAATTGTAGTCCGAATCCCCGTCAATCGTGCAATCGTAAACACCCGGATCAATCGCCAGCAGCCAGGGCCTCGCCTCGGTGAAGTCCCCGAAGGAGTGATTAACGATAGAAGGTCCCAGATAGTAAAGGTAAGGCCATATCTTGGGGGCTTCCAGCGTATAGGAAACCAGGGAATTGTTTTCCAGTCCTTCCCATGTCAGAACTTTGTGATCACCCGTTTCCGTTATCTTCGCTCCGTTCGTTTCAATCACACTTAACGAGTTCGGAATGATTTCAGAGAAACTGAATTCTGTGACATTCATGTAAGATAAAATCCTTATTGAGGAATCAAATGGCCCGTCGTTAGGATCTATAACAACAGGATTTTCCCTCAGTATATCGAAATCAAAATCCTCCAAAACCATAAAGTAGGAAGAAATACGACTCTCCACATCCTTTGCTGTTGCGGTAGCCTCCATTGAATAACTGCCTTCAACACCCGTTTGGTAATACGCCACATATATGCCCTCGCTCCTTTCGGTTATGGATCCGTCCTCTGTTGAGAACGTGTCTGTTCCTTCAGGGGATGTTACGACCAGATTCACAGCTGCGTCCGAAACCAGCCAACCGAATTTGTCCAGAACGACCATCAGAACCTCCGCTGTCTCTCCGGGCATGTAGATTGATTTCTTGGTGTTTATGGATATCAGACCCCATTTGAACCACATCTCCTCTCCGCCCTCATCACTTTCAAAAACCAGTTTGTAGATGCCTGCCGTAAACCCTCTGTTCTTGATCACAACTTTATATCCATTCCCTGTCTCTATCAATTCAGTAATTGCAGGAACTCTGTAACCCCATTCATCCTCAACCCAAACATTGATATTCGAGAGCTTTCTCGGTTCGCTCTTGATTAAATACCTCTGTTCTGAAAGTGAAGGGACATTCCATTTCACGGTATCGTTAAGACCATTGTTATCAGAATCCGTGAATTCCACACCGTGAGATACGTCATACGTAACATCGGTTTCCTCCCCAAACAAATTTTCAGTTCCACCCAGCCAGAAAATTTTGTAGCTACCACCGCTCAAAATATCGAATTCCGGATTTTCACCGCCCTGAAAATCACCTCTGGATTGTATTTCTATCGAGTCACTCAATTCAGGTATGGAAAAATTCACATTAACGTTTTGGTAATGCACGTCATCCAAATCTGTTTTTACGATAATCAGCCTCCCTTCGGGCGTATCGATCTCTTCCTTATAGGGGGAAGGCGTTTCGTATCCCACCTCATAAGTAATTTCGTAATTGGGTGGTATCTCTTCTATTTCAAAAATCTTTTTTAGTTTTCCCAAATTCAGATAGAGTTTCTTCTTCTCATTCTTGACCGAAACGTTTTCCGCGCTCTCTGGAAGACCCAGTTCAAGGAGGTAGTTTTTAACCTTTCCATTTTTGTTGTTTTTTATTTTGAATATCTTCTTCCATTTAACGGGTTCCCCGACGATCGCTTCGCCCTGTATGGTTTCGATCTCCACTGTTATGTTTTCAGTTGGACAGATCGCGGAAATCTCAAAATCCCTTGAATCAATGTTAACGTTGTTGTCCACCAAAACCATAAAAGTGAAATTCCCGCACTCGTTCGCCTTCACGTTCCATTCGAAATAAGCAGAATCTCCCTCCCCTAGATAAGGAATCCTCTGGATCCTGTTTTCGTTTTCAAAACTTTCGGGCGTCACGAGCTCGATTGTTATGTTTTCTGAGAAATTATAAAGAGATTCCACTCCGATCTCAATCCAGAATTCCTCTGATACGTTAACGGTATCAGGATAGTTCATTTCCACTATCCTGATTTCAGGGGGAACTAAAGTTACGTTCGTCTCATTCACGGGTACGGTAACGTTTACAGGTAGCGTTTCATTAACTGTTTCGTTGACCGTAACATTCGGGGGTTCGATATACGTTTCGTTCTCCAGACTTTCATTCCAAACAGTTTCATTTATCACGGTTTCGTTGGTCTCGTTTATTTCAAAGGTAACATTCGATTCAGTTTCATTTATCGTGATGTTGGGTGGCTCGATAATTGTTTCATTCCCGATAACATCCGAAACAACATCCTCGATCAGGCTTTCTGTCAGGTTCGGATCGGTAACCTCATTCATCGCGGCTATGTATCCTTCCAGAGGGATCGAGACGTTTTGAGTTAGGTTGGTTGCGTTCTGCGCTGTTATTATCGCTGCAGGGACAAGAACGAGAAAGAGAACTACCGCTAGAATCTGGATCTGCCCCACCTCTGATTTCATATTACGGTTATTCAGCCGCTTTAGGGTTTCTTTTTCCTTTTTTTTCGTGAACCCATCCCTCAAATAACAGAGCCTTGCGGGCCCTATCGTCCTTTCCTGTATTATGTCCGCCCCCCTCAGTTCATACAAATACTTCGTAACCGTGTGCCTGTGGAGCTTCGTCAATTCAGAAATAGCGGTTATGGTCAAGCCTTCAGGATGTTTTTTTAACACGCCTATTATCAGTTCCCTAGGAGAACCCCCATTCATAGAAAACTGGACCCAAACCCTATATTACAAGTCGTGTACATTAATGTACAACACAATTAGTATACATAACTGTCGAAGTATATATAGCGTAATTTATTAACAGTTATGGAAAGATTTAAATTGTCGATCGACAATATAATGGTATGTTGAAGTTCCTGAGGGACCGTAAGGTTGGGAAAGGAAAGAAGGACTATTTCCATGAACTGAGCATAATCGCTAAGGAGGAACGCGAAAAAGTTCTGAGGGAGAGGATAAGGGAGATAGTTCTGGAAGAGTTCGAAAACTCCGGCATTAAAAAGCGAATTGACGATGTTTCTAACAGTGTGAAAGATGTTGACAAAAAACTCGAAATTTTGAAATCCTCGCTCGTCCCTTTGAGTCGGTCGAAATCCGACACTATAAGGAAAATAAAGATGAAGAGGATGATAATTGAACTTCTCACAAAGCACAAGCGGTTGACCTCATCAGACCTGAGCAATTACCTGAATCTGTCCCGAACACGCTGCAGCGAATACCTGACAGAACTCGAGAGGGACGGGGTTGCTAATGGTGTTTTGATATCCAGGCAGAAGTTTTATGAACTGAATAACCAGTGATTTTCATGAAGGAAGCTGTTTTGCTAATAATTTTTATACTCGTATTCACTGCTTTCCTTGCTTACAAGAACCTGCCGGAAACGGGTTTTCCGGGAGAAAACTCCATAAAACCCCCGGAAAGCGAAACCCACCTCACTCTGAACCTTTCGAGTAACAAGGAAGTTTATCATTCCTCCGAAGAGGTCGAACTGAAAACAACGATCGAAACTCCCGCGAAACTGGAAAATTTGACAATAAAGGTTTACGGAATAAAGGATCGCTCCGGAAGATTCAGGATAGATGGAGAAAGGATGGTGGATGTCGAGCCTCCAGGAACGAGCGAGACGTTCGCTTTCCGCATGCCCAGCTGTTATGGCTGCGCGGGCGTTTCACCGGGCGAATACGAGATAATGTTCGAGATCATAAAGGACGGGAATACCATAGGGAATTTTTCGAAAACCATCCGACTTGAAGGATAGATTTTTATATCACGAAAATAGTATGTTAAAATAATAATTTAACTTAGCGAGGTGATTATCATGAAGATAACGATTTCTGTGATAAAGGCGGATATAGGAAGTGTGGGCGGTCATATAAAACCGAGCGATAGACTGCTGGAAACTGTTAAGGATTACGTGGGAGAATACGGTAAAGGCTTCCTAAAGGATTTCTATGTGAGCTTCACAGGCGACGACATCGCGATCCTCATGACCCACACGCTGGGAAAGGGAAACGCGAAAATCCACAGGCTCGCCTGGGACGCCTTCAAAGCGGGAACGCTCGTTGCTAAAAATCAGGGATTGTACGGAGCAGGTCAGGACCTCCTGAAAGACTCTTTCTCCGGGAATGTGAAAGGGATGGGTCCTGCGGTAGCTGAGCTTGAGTTCAAGGAGAGACCGAACGAACCTTTCCTTTTCTTCGCCGCTGATAAAACCGAACCAGGAGCGTACAACCTCCCTCTGTATCTCTCCTTTTCCGATCCCATGTACTGTGCAGGACTCCTGTTAAGCTCTGGGATGACCAAGGGATTCAGATTCACCATAATGGACGTCGCCCATACAAAGGGAGACAAGGTGATACAACTGAATTCCCCTGACGATATCTATGATATAGCAGCACTCCTCCGAGACAACGATCGCTTCGTGGTGGAATCCGTTCATTCGAGGCACTCTGGAGACCAGGCAGTCTCTGTGAGCACCACGCGTTTACACAACATAGCGGGTAAATACACGGGAAAGGACGATCCGGTGATGCTCGTCCGCGTCCAGAAGGACTTCCCTGCAACGGGCGAGATACTTTCTCCCTTCTCGATAGGTCACCTGGTTGGGGGATTCATGCGCGGTTCGCATACAGGCCCGCTCATGCCGGTCAAACTGAACTCCACGATCTCGTACTTTGACGGGCCTCCTGTCGTTTCCTGCGCTGCCTTCTGCGTGCACAACGGAAAGCTCACGGAAGCGGTAGACGCGTTCGATCAGCCCTACTGGGACTTCGTGAGGAATAAAGTTTCGCAAAAGGCGTACGACATCCGCAGGCAGGGATTCTCAGGTCCTGCGATGCTCTCTTACAGCGAGCTCGAATACGGGGGAATTGTCGAAATCCTCAACCGCCTGGAGAAGAAGTTCAAGGTCAGGAAGTAAATTCACTCAAACCCTTCGAGCAGATCCCTTATCACTCTTTCGGGGTTTTCCGATTTGACCACGCCAGACGCGATGAGTATCCCTCCTACCCCCAGTTCCACCGCCTTCTTAACATCTTCCCTGTTTTTGATCCCGGCCCCGCAGAGGACTGGTATGTTCTTTACAGAATTTACCTTTTCGATCGATTCCGTTATCACTTCAGGCTTCGCCTTCGAGACAGAGATTTCGCCCCCTATCAGTTCAGGAGGCTCTATCGCTATATAATCAGGCTCGAGTTCAGCGATCTTTTTCGCGGTTTCGGGCGTGTCAGCACACGCGACAGTCGTTAGCCCCACTTCCTTACACCTCTTTATGGATTTTCCAAGGGTTTCGAGATCGATCCGCCTTTCGGAATGATTCAGAAGGGAACCTTTCGCTCCCGCTTGTTTCACGGATTCAGGAAGAATCCATCCGGTATGCTTCCCGTAGGCTACCGGGTCAATATGTTGCGAAAAAACAGGGATTCGAACCCCATCAGCGATAGGCTTTATGTCCGCCGGCTGCACCGCGAGGATGATCTCCACGCTGCTGCCGAGAGAATCAGCCATTTCCGCGAGTTCCAATCCCCTTCCCCCTGTCCCTTCCTCATAGGTTTTCAAATTTATGATCATTATGTTTTTCATTTGATCCCTCATCGTATACTTTAAACTTACACTAAAATATATAAATTTAAAATACAAGAATACGATATGAAAAAATTTTTGCCAATATTGTTCGTGTTGCTTTTGATCCCAATTAACGCTGGTGCAGTCGATATCACGGTATCCCCAGAAAGCAGAACAACACAGGTGGAGAGCACAATAGGCTATCAGATAACCGTTACCAACGAGAAGTTCAATCCTGATACATACATCCTAACGGTCTTCGGTCCGCATCTTGAATGGGCCAACCTGCAGAGTTACTACTTTCAGCTGGAATCTTACGAATCCAGGGTAATAAATCTCAATTTCTACCCGAATAAGGAAGGAAGCTATCAATACGAAATCGTGGTGTCATCAACCATGCACCCCAAACACCAGGACTCTGCAACCATAGATCTCAAGGTAAACCCGCTGATCGATCCGGACATAACCGAATTCTCAGCAGATGTTGTAGGGGACGAACTTAAAATAAATTTTAAAGTGACCTCAAGGAAAAAAAGAGAGATAGAGATAGCCTTCGAAGTAACGGACAGCGATGGCAACCAAATGAAGGTCCTTTCGATAACAAGGGAGGTTTACGGGGAGAAGGAGATCTCTGAAACGATTTCCCTCGAGGACATGCTTTCCGGTTCTTACTCAATCGAAGTCTCTCTGGTCGGTTATGACCTGAGCAGGCAGGCTAACTTCTACATACCCCCTGTCCACAACATCGTGACCTCCAAAAAGACCGTGTCGAGTCCTTTCACGCAAGAGGTGACGATAACCATAAGCAACCAGGGAAACACCGCGGACGATTACAGCGTGGAGGAAAACCTCCCCGCAGGCCAGTATGTCACCCTGATAGACGGCCCGAGCTCGCAGTACCTTGAGGAGAATGACATGATTTACCAGTGGGAATTCACAGGCCTCCAGGTGGGTCAGACAATCCAGATAAAATACACTGTTGACTACTGGAAGAACATGCTCGGATGGGCGATCATGGGTTTCGCGGTCCTTGGCCTTCTCGGCCTTGGGGTTGCCAGGTCAAGGAGACCCAGCATTCGTAAGCGGCACTTAAGGAAGAGGAACGAACACGTGGTTGTCATAGAAATCAGGGGCCCCCTTACCCGGGAGCTGAGGAACGTTCTCGTAAAGGACAGGGTTTCGCCCCTGGGAAAGGTTTTGCCCGAGTTCGAAGGTCCCAAACCGATAGTTAGGGAGAGCGAGGCAGGAACAGAACTGATCTGGAGGCTGGGGGACGTGAGACCAAGGAGCGAGATCTACCTATCATACAGAATCCGTCCGCTGATAGAGGCCCAGCTCAAGATGCCCAGAGCTTATCTAACATACAGGACGGATGACGAAAGTAAGACCAGGATTTACTCCAAACAGCTCATGCTTGAGTGAAAACGCGGTTTCTGAAACAATAAATTTAAATATCCCCCAATTAATAATAGACAAATCCCGGGATAGCTCAATCTGGTAGAGCGATCGGCTGTTGGGATGGAAGTGCTATGAGGCTAAAACAAATAAAACCCCAAAAAGGTATCACAAAGGAAAAGGCAAGACTCCTAGCAAGACTAAAGGCAGATGGGTCCGTATTCAAATCGAATACGGATTACGTAGTTTCGTATGACTCGTCGAATCTTCAGGAAATTCAGAGAACTTCGAGTGACATAAGCAAGGTATATGGACTTAGAGTGAAAATCTTGAGACATAGATCAGGCAAAAACCCTCAGAAATTGCTGTACAAGATGTTTGTCAGGTCAAAATTGATGTATGAAGATCTGCTCTTGTATGGCAAGTACAGATCCGAAAACTGGGAAGTCCCAACTGAAATCCTCAACGCAATTATTGATATAAAAAGGGAATTTTTAAGGACCTTTTTCGAGGACGAAGGAACTGTACTTAAAAATGAAATAAGACTGTATTCAATCAATAAGATAGGGTTGACCAAAATACAAGAACTCTTAAGAGAGTTCGAAATAGAATCTGTGATAAGAGGTGGTTTCGGATTAAAGAGAAATGTTCACGCAATTTCGATAGGAAAAAAACAAGAAAGAGCCAAATTCAGTAGTTTAATAGGGTTTTTGTCTGAAGAGAAAAACAGAAAGCTGAGCAACTTCCTTTCCGGCTAAAGACGAGCACACCATGAAAAAACATCGGTCTGTTGAGTGTGTTTGTTTTTTGGTCGCTCGAGTGAGACCGATAGGTTGTGAGTTCAATCACCGCTTTTCCGGCAGCTGCCACTTGCACAAAAGTGGTGGAGCAAAAAGGAAACGGAGGAACAAATCTCACTCCCGGGACTTATTCTTTTTATTCCGGCAGGATATATTATTCAATGATGATCTCAGGCCTCTCCATCCTGATCTTCGTATGCTCCTTCCTCATACCCGAACTTATCGTCCTGGGATGGAGAAGGTTCCTTTCCTCCCACTACGAGGCAAAGAACGGAACCCTCAACCTTCTTTATCACGTATTCTGCATGTCCCTCCTCTTGCTGGAATTCCAGGCGAGCCTTTCCAAGACCATCATTCTGTGGAGCTTCATATCCATAGCCTTCGTCGGGATATTCGCCCTCCTGGTCGGCGTCATGCTGGGCAGGGGGGAATTCATGCTCTCCGGAAACAAGGTATACAAGAGCTTCAAGATGTTTGGTCATCCCTACGTGATCTTCCCCATAACAATGAGCGTCTCGTTCTTCATGTATGTTTTCCCGTTCTAGCAGTATCCCGCAAAAGCTTATAAATAGCAGTTTCCAATAACATTACGAGCGGCCAAAGCGGGAAGGTTCACCTGTTCCCATTTCGAACACAGAAGTTAAACTTCCCCACGGTCTGGGGATTACTCCTGAACAAGGGGGAAATCCAGATCGCTGCTCACTCTTGTTCCTTTTTCTCCCCTTTTAATATTTATAAATATTGAATGTGATTAACAAATAATTAACAGCTTGGATCTATAATTCAAGCTGTCTTTCGAAACGAGCGATTGACGCATACTACGTATGCGTCGTTTGACACATTGCCCCGGTAGTGTAGTGGTTTAGCCATTGACGAATGCGAAACATTCGTCTGGGACCAATCATCTGGGACTGTCACTCCCAGGACCCGAGTTCAAAAATCGAAACCACCAGCGGGTTTCGATACATCCTGCCACCAGGTTTGAAATTCTCGGCCGGGGCGCTTTAATCAAAAAGAGTAGGCTGTTCCTTTATATCGCCTAATATCTTTGGCTTTGGTTTTTCTATTGACGCCTCTACACGAAGAATGGATTCATTCTTTTCCATTTGTATTTCTGGCCATTTCTTGTCCAAAGTTGTATTATCCTTTTTTGCCTGTTTTTTCAGCGTGTTCATATATTCTGACCATTCTCTTATTTTTAATGTATTTTTTCCATGGTAATGGAATGATGCTCCTGAATGAACAAACCAGCCTTCACCCGTTCTTATCTCTTTCAAATCACCCATAATTTTATCATAAATTTCATTTCTATCTTTCTCATTCTCTAAATGATCAGAACAAATTCCGAAATCTACATGTTTCATGTGCTTCAATTCGTTATCCTTATTCACGCATAATGAACGAATGCCAAAGCAGGTATAACTTATTGCATAACGGTCCTGGTCACTGACATAACAAGGAAAAGTAATTTTTAACTCAGAATCATGTTCTTCAGTGAAATCATTCGAAGGAATACCTAAAATACCCGTACTAAGATCATGAAAACCGAAATAGTTTATAACAGCTGAATTTAGTTGAAGTCCTATATCTATCAACGATTTTCTTCTTAAATAATCGGAAGGAACTTCAATATTAGCAATGGTCGTGTCTGGCATTTCATCCCCATCCCACTTTTTATCGTATCTTGGCATATAAAGAACAAAGTTATACGTCTTTATCTTGTTTATTCCAGCTATCTCGAGAAACATGTCCTCAAAACTCATTTTCGATTCGTTTAGAGAATAATACATAAGGTTAATGAAAATAAAAACAATTTAAATGTGTATTGTAACTATTATTACAAACATGGGCCCGTAGCTCAGCTGGTAAC
>WVZE01000015.1:15500-26600 GCA_011772645.1 Candidatus Aenigmatarchaeota archaeon
GGTCTGCAGAGAGCACCAGGCTTTTATCTGTTCGGTAAAAGCATGCTGAGGCCTTTTCGGCCAGTGACAGAAAAAGGTGTTCGGGAAGATACCTGGGTGTCGCGGGTTCGAAAATAGAAACCTCCAGCGGGTTTCTATGCATCCAGCAACCAATTCGAAATTCCCGTCGGGCCCATTAAAATTAGATCATTTCGTCCTTTTTTTCCGGTTCACGGTTTTCCACTGCCAATCGAATTTTCTCATTCTTTTTGATTGCCCAAATCCGCAGGCCGAGCATTCGCCCTTGCTCGCGTGATAGCTATGCCTACCGCAACGCCTGCACAGAACGTGCGTCTTCTTCTGCTTCTTACCGAACGATGGCGTCCCCTTTGGCATAGTATCAGATTTGTTATTATTTATTTAAAAGTTTTATCCCCTATTTTCCGGGAGAAATCAAGACTATGTTATCCCCTCTCACGAGAACGGTCCCCAGTTTCACCGAATTCTCGCCGTCAGCGCTCGAAACATCCGCGTCGTCCAGCCAGATGTTAAGATGGGAATCAAAAGCCTTCAGAGTTCCTGTTATTTTATCGCGGTTCTTTACCTGGATGATGATCCTCTTGTTTTCTGAACTTCCAAGAACATCCAACGGTCTTTGCTGCATTTCCATACCTCCTTTTATACCCAATTTAAGATCGGGTAAAATTGATAATCTTATTTAAATTCACTGATTTAAAAGTGTTGCTATCTATTTAAATATAAAGTTTTCCAATATATAGAATCGGTGTCCACATGGTCAAATGGCATCTGCGTTCGAAAAGAACGTTGACTGGGAGCAGGCTGAGAAGACTCAGAAAGAAGAAGAAGTTCGAAAAGGGGAGCGAATTTCTGGAAACCAGGATAGGAAAGAGGAAGGTTAAGGTAAAGAAATCGAAGGGAGGGGGTTTCAAATTAAAGCTCCTGTCCGTGGAGAAGATAAACGTCGCGGATCCGGAAACCAAGAAAGTGAAAAGGGTGAAAATAGTTTCAGTGGAAAAGAATCCCGCGAATCCCCATTTCGTCAGGAGAAACATCCTGACGAAGGGAGCGATCGTAAAGACCGAGATCGGTCTCGCAAAGGTAACCTCGAAACCAGGTCAGGACGGTATAGTTAATGCGGTCCTGATGAAAGCGGAGAAATAAGTAATTTAAAGATTTTTTCCAAATAAAAAACATGGAGCCCAAAGAATCTCCGGTTTCTAAGAAGTATACCAAATTTGACGCGGTATTTAACGCAGGCGAAGCTCTTGCTGGTAGTGGTATTCTCTCATACTGTGCTCTCCATTCTTTAGGGGTACCACAAGATTACGCCGAATACGGTTCTCTGGGACTAGCACTTTTGGTCACTTGGTTTGCATGGAAAATTTCAAAAAATAAGTGAGTTAATCCAGAAAAAATTTACTTCAATTCTATATCTATCTTGACGCCCTCGGGGATGGGTATGCGAACTACCTGGCGGAGAGCGCGCTCGTTCGCCCCGATGTCTATGATCCTTTTGTGTATCCTCATCTCCCAGCGATCGTATGTGGCGTTCCCGTGACCTGTCCCGTCCCCGCAGGGGGTTTTTAACGTTGTTACCTTCAACTTCTTGGTTGGAAGGGGTATGGGACCGCGTGTCGAAGTTCCGTACTTGTGGGCGATATCCTTGATCTGGCTGCATATCTCTTCCAGCTGCCTCTGATCCCTTCCGGCGAGTTTGATCCTTGCGTATTCCATGTTAATCACTTACAAAGTTCTTTTAGTAAGTATAAACCATTTATCTCTAATATATTTAAAAGTTTTTTGAACAATGGAACACTTGGAAATCTTCTACCCTTCTCTATACGCCTTATATGTCTTTTTCTACAACCAGCCTTTCTAGCTAACTTTTCCTGACTCAACTTATACGAGTTTCTCCTCTCCTTTACAATTTTACCGATACCCATAACATTTGATAGAATTCTTACCCAATCCTCTTCTGTAGGCCATTTATCTTTAAAATAGTGCCTTTTAGAGCCTCTCCCTTTATTACCTGTAAAACACTCCTTAATTTTTTCGGGGCATTGCATCCCTATTAGTTTGAAGAATCTGAACGGTGTTCCATCATTTGTCTTTGAAATTAAAACATACCCGCATTTAGCACCCTTCTTAAAACCACTAATACTTGAATTGGAATAAAAAGTCAATCCAATATTTTTTAATTTTTCTATCAAAAAGTCTATATTTTTCTTTGAGAAATTGTTTGTAGCTAAAACGATTCTTGGTATTCTATTTTCCTTGGCCCTAATTAAACAACCATCGCCGAGATACCAATGTAGTAAAACAGTTGATGTAATTTTAATATTGTTTGGTACAACTTTGATATTTCTCTCATTTTCTTTTCTGTACCATATACCATGTAAAGAATTCAGATATTCATTTTTTATAGAATTTATATAAAAACCCAAACGATGAACTTCAGTAGTTTTATTATCTATACCTATATGACATTTTATCCCATGTTCTTGTAGAAATCTGGACTGCCATTCCAGATATAACCTGTCCTTTGCAACGTGCTTATAGTTATAATATTTTCCTGAACTTATTGAAATGCAGGCATCCCCCAGTAATGTTCCATCTATTATATCCTTTAGGCCCTCATTCATAATTATAATTCCTTCCCAATCTTTATAAATAAAATTCAATCCCATTTGAGTGAAACACCAAGTCGTTCAAAATTAACATTATTTAACGTTTGGATTTCTGTTTTGCCCTTCGTGGCCCCTGCGAGCTCCTCGGAGGCTTGTGTGGTTCCGTTCTCCTGGGGTCGTATACGAGCAGATTCCTGTCGTAATTCATGAACCTCTCCTTCAGGCCGGTTCCAAATATTTCAACCAGACCCCTCGCTATCGATTGTCTCGCTGCATCAGCCTGTCCTGAGACTCCTCCGCCCTTAACGTTAACCATGAAATCATATGATTTCCACCCCTCACCGGCCATTATCAAGGGCTCGGACAGCCTTAACCTGAGAACCTCGCTCTTCATGTGTTCCAGGGGTTTGGAATTTATCAGAACAAGGCCGGATCCCTTTTTCACCGTGCACCTCGCGACCGCTTTCTTCCTTTTACCGACTGTGAATATCATTTCCTTCTTTTTCTTTTCCTTTGCCTTCTCGATTATTTTCTTTAACTTCTTCTTTTTCTCCATCTAACCACCGAATTTTTCAGATATCTTTCCCAGGTAAACAAATTTGTGTTCGAGCTTGCTCTTCGCCTTCCCTATGGTCTCCATCTTCTCTCCCTTAAGCTCCTCGGGAACAGACCTGTAGACCTTCAAACGCCTGTACGCTTCCCTCCCCCTTGATTTGTGGAAGGGGAGCATGCCCCTCACAATCCTTCTCATTATCCTTTCGGGATGCCTGGGGTAGAAGGGCCCGTGGTAGGGGTCGCCTCTCTTAATCTTTTCCCCGAAAAATTCCTCAACAGCTTTCGGATTCCCCGAGACTACCGCTTTCTCCGCGTTAACCACAACGATTTCCTCCCCCTCGAGCAAACGCTTGGCCACGTGCGAAGCCAGCCTCCCTGCGATGCAATCCTCGGCGTTTATCACGGTCATCATCCCATAATCCTTATGCCCTTACCTTTCGGGTTCCTTTCAAACATCTCCTCAATACTCAGGCATTTGCCTCCGGATTTCTCGATCTTTTCCTTCGACTTCCCCGAAAACCTGAAGGCAGCGATCGTAAGCCTTTTCTTTATCTCCCCTGCCCCCAAAACAACTCCGGGAACAACGATCGTTTCATTCGCTTTCGCATGCTTCTCCAGCCTGTTCAGGTTAACTTCGAACCTCTTTCTCCTGGACCTGTTAAGATTTTCAGCTACCGCTCCCCAAAACTTCGACTTGTTCTCGAAACTCTTGGTTCGAATATCCTCTATCATTCCTTTCGTAACCTCGCTCTTTTCCCTTGTTTTCATTCCAACACCTTGCGATTATTATTGTTCTTAATAGAATAAATATATAAATATATTAGAGCCCGAAATCAGAACTTCCCCTTTTCAGGCGCTTCCCTGCATTCGCATGCCCTCTCTTTGGGTATTATGGGCAGAACACCCTTTATTATCATTTCCGTTTTTTTCACGTTCTCCTTCATGGTTTTCACCACTTTCTCCGCGTTCACGGTTTCATCCGCCCAGACATCGTAGTCCGTGACAGTAGCGATCACGGCATAGCATATTCCGAGTTCGCGAGAAAGAACCGCTTCTGGAATGCACGTCATCCCTATTATGTCCCCGAACTCCCGAAACATTCGTGATTCCGCCCTTGTGGAGAACCTCGGACCTGATACGCGAATGTAAGTCCCCTTATCATGGAATTTGATCCCGAGGGCTTTCGCCGTTTCCATCAGTTTAGCTCTAATCTCCTGGCAGAACGGATCGGCAAAGGCGATATGACGGACTTCGGGCCCGTCATAGTAGGTTATCACCTCTTTCCCGAAATCTATGAGCTGATCAGGAAAGACCACATCCCCTCTTTCATACTCTTTTTTTAGCGAACCCACAGCTGCCGTTCCTATTATCCTCTCCACGCCAAGCCTCTTCAGAGCGAAGATGTTCGCTCTGTTATTAATGCCGTGCGGGGGAATGTCGTGTTTGGGGCCATGCCTTTGCAGTAAAGCGATCTTCCCCCCTTTGTATTCGCAGACCTTTATTTTATCGGAAGGTTCCCCATACGGCGTTTTCATTTCGATCTCTTTCTGGCCCTCCAGCATCTCCTGTGAATAAACCCCCGTCCCGCCTATTATACCGATCGCTTCCTTCACGTCGATCGCCTTAATTTTATATGTCTATTATAAAAGCATTATATATATTTTTAACATATAGTATTCACGGCAGGAGGATAACATGGCAAAGGACAAAATACTCGTGATGAGCGTAGACAGGGACGATGATATAGGCAGGAAGCTGAATATCAGAGGCCCTTTAATGGGAAGAGAGAGTGTTTTGAAGGTCGCCACGAACCTGAGCCTAAAAGACCCGGAAGATTCGGATTCAAACGCTTTATTCGGGACGATCAAGCTCTTCGAGGAGCTCAAGGGGAAGTACCAGGCGGAGATCGCGGTTCTCACGGGTCACATGAACAGGGGAATAGACGCGGACAGGGAGATCGCGAAACAGCTTAAAAAGGTCCTTGACAAGAAGCCAAGCGATTTTGTCGTTCTGGTTACGGACGGGGCGGATGATGAACACATCATTCCCATTGTCCAATCGCACATCCCCATACTCTCCGTAAAGAGAATAATCGTGAAGCAATCGGAAAGGCTCGAATCAGGTTACTACAAGATAAGGGATTTCATAAAGGAAACCCTGGAAAACCCGAAGTTCGCGAGGCTTGTTTTCGGGCTGCCCGCGATCGCTTTGCTGCTGTACGCACTGCTGGGAGAAACTGGATGGAGGGTTATTGTGGGTGTTGTTGGAGCCTATCTTTTCATAAGAGGATTCAAACTCGAGGGTTACATATTCGGTGTGTTCAATGAATTCAAGGAATCCTTCACCAAGAGGAGATTCGCCTTCTTCATGTACATCGTAGCGATCGCTGTCACAGCCCTCGCTGTCTACAGGGGCTACAACTCTGTAATAGATTTCATTAACATAGGACTGTTCGAAGCGACATCCGCTTTCCTCATAGCCTCTGTTTATTTCTTCTGGATAGCGGGAACGATTGCCTGGCTCGGGAAGAGCATATCGATTAAAAAGAGAAAAACATCCAGGATAGCCTCCGTCCCCCTGTTCGGTCTGGCAGCCACGCTCGTTATCTACAACGCCTCAGAAATCATACTGAACCCGGAGATTTCCACGTTCAATTTCATTCTGTCAATAGCCCTGGGATTCGTTCTGGCATTCATGGCGGTCGCAATAGAGGCAGCTGATTAATCCTTTTTGGATTTCAGCTTGGTCTCTATCTCTATTATTTTCTTCTCGAAATCCTCCATCATCCTCTGGAAAGCTTCCTCCCCGAGCTCCTTCTTGTAGAACTTCCTCTCCGTTATCTCCTTCGCCCTTTTCAGTTCTTCAAGCTTCTTTTCGAGGTCCTCTGGGGTTTCCTTTTTCTCTTCAGCACCAAGTTCCCTCTCCTCGGTCTTTTTCAGAAGTTCCTGCTTGTCTTTCAGTTCCTTCAGGTCCATCGCTTCCATCGCTTCCTCCGTGTCCTTCTGCGTCTCCTTCTTTTCCAGTTCCATTCTAACTTCCTTTTTAAGGCGTTCCTTCTCGAGACCAGCGATCGTCTCTTCCCTGGAGGATTTTTCAATTTTTGATTCCGCCTCCTTCACGATCCCCTCGCTTTCCTCTGCCTTTCCAACTTCCTTCTCTTCAGCCGACCTCTCCTCTTCAGGTACTTTGAAATCGACCGAGAAATACTTCAGCGTGAGGCCCCATTCCCTGAACACCTTTTTCAGGTCGTTCTCAATCCCCTCTTTCGTTTCCTTGCAGAAATCCGCCTTCAGGAAATCCCTTACCCCGTGTTTCTTGATTTCGGGAAGGGACTTTTTGTATATCAGGTTGGATAATATATCGTACCAGACGTCCTCCATGAAAAGCCTTTTCCTGTTCCTTACGAGGTTGACTGAAAACCTGTCGGAGTGGGAGACCTTGAACTTTATCTCAAAGTCTATATCCATCCTCTTTTCATCCCTCATGCACACGTTCTTCAACGTCCTTTCCAGGGTTTTTTCGGACTTGTCCATTATCAAAACATCCGTGAAATCCTTATCGAGCAGCCCGCTCACCGTGAACTCCCCGGAACCCAGCTCCCTGTATATCTCCCCGTGCTTCTCTATAACCAGATTTTCGTTCTCTTTCGCGCGGAACTTCTTTTTGAATATGCCTTCTATCTCCTCCCTCTTGAACCTCTCCGCGATCACGTCCTCATTTCTCTCCCAGTCGCTCACCATATTTAGATATTTTGCGCAAAACTTAAAAAAGAAAAATATAAATAGATAATTCATAATACATTAGGTAAAGGTGTTTGGATAATGAAAAGCGTAAGTGCTGACAGGCTGATAGAGGAGACCGCGAAAAAACTCGGGAAGATGGAAGAGATGAAACCACCAGAGTGGGCGAAATTCGTCAAGACAGGCGTTTGCATGGAAAGAATCCCCTCGCGCGATGACTGGTGGTTTGTCAGGTCGGCCTCCATCCTCCGGAAACTCTCCTCGAACGAATCTTTCGGTATCTCGAAACTCAGGAAGGTCTATGGAGGAAGAAAAAGAAGGGGCCACAAGCCCGAGCACAAATATCCTGCTTCCGGAGCGGTAACCCGTAAGATCCTCCAGCAGCTCGAAAAGGCAGGATTCGTGAAAACCGAGAAGGGTAAAGGAAGGAGCATAACAGCCAAAGGAAAAGTCTTCCTGAACGAGATCGTGAAAACCCTTGGGGGTTAGAATGGATTATGCTGATCCGAATCAATTGAGGCAGCTCGAACAGATCGAGGCCGTGAAGAAGCAATTGCTGAACAAGATGCTTTCAAAGGAAGCCTTCGAAAGGCTAGGAAGGGTGCGCTCGGTAAATCCCGAGCTGGCCTCGCAGGCCGAGCTGTATCTTTTGCAGATCTACCAGTCCGGGAAACTGAAGGATACGGTTTCGGATCAGCAGATGAAGGAAATCCTCCGATTGCTCTCGGAAAAGAGGGATTTCAAAATCATGAAAAAATGAGGTTTATGGATGTCGAGGAACAAATCTCCGGGAAAGAAGCTGAGAATCTCCGCCAAGGGGAAGTTAAGGAGCGCTCCCCGCTGGGCGGACATAAAGAAGTTCGGTTTAAAGCGAGCTCGCACAAGGAGAGTTCGCGTCCGAACGAAGGACTGGAGGAGAGGTTCCAAGTTAAAGGTCTAGTGATAGAATGGCGGAAAAAACCAGCGAAACAAAAGGCGTGGAAAGGATATACATAATCCCCCTAAGGAGGGGATGGTTGAAGGAGCCGAGATCGAAAAGGTCCAACCGTGCGCTCAGGGAGATAGAGATATTCCTGAAGAAACACACGAAAGCGAATAAGATAAAGATCTCGAAAGGATTGAACGAAATGGTTTTTTCCAGGGGATTCAAAAAACCTCCCGGAAAGATAAAGGTCGAAGTCAGGGGGGATTTCGAAACCGTTCAAGCGAAGCTCCCGGGAGAGGCCATAGAAAAGAAAGAGGAGAAGAAAACAAGAGTTGCGGGCCTGAAGGAAAGATTCGTTAAAACTGAGGAAGAGAAAAAGAAAGAGGAACTCAAAAAGAAGGTTGAAGAGAAGATAAAGGAAGCGACTTCTGAAGAGAAGATAAAGGAAACCGTTGCGAAAGTTCAGAGGGAAGAGGAGAAAAAAGAGCAAAGGAAGAAAGAATTTAAGGAAGAAAAGAAAAAGAAATAAAATGAAGATAGCTAAACTCAATTTTCAGAAAAACCCCAACATAGGATTGTTCTCTTTCGCCAGCGACAGTTTCTGTCTTGCCAACAGGTTCATCCGAAAGGGAGACGTTGACCTGATAAAAAACGTTCTCAAAGTCAAGGTTTACAAAACAAGCGTACTGGGAACCGGTCTCATCGGGATCTTCACCTCGGGTAATTCGAAAGGAATCGTGATTTCCGACAGAATATACAACGAGGAGATCGAGGAGATGCAGAGGAACTTCGACGTCCTCGTTCTCGAAACCAAACACACGGCCTTCGGAAATCTTATCCTTTCTAACGATAAAGGATGTATAATCTCAAAGGACCTGAAATTCCATAGGAAGGACATCCGCGACTTCTTAGGGGTTGACACGAGGATAGGAACGATCGGAGGGATAGATCTTGTGGGTTCGCTGGGGATCTGCAATTCGAATGGTTGTCTGGTTCACAAATGGGTGACCGAGAAGGAAAAGGAACTTATTGAAAAGACCCTTGACGTCAACGTTTCCCCCGGATCCGTGAATTTCGGGAACCCCTGGATCAAGTCAGGCCTGATCGTGAACTCGAACGGCTTCCTTGCTGGAGACCAGACCAGCGGGCCGGAACTTGGCTTGATCTCGGAAACCCTCGGATTTGTGTGATCATCTGTAACCTGTTTCCACCTTGTACGTTTTCGATCCTGCAGAATACTCGCTTTTCACATCGTAAACATCTTCGGAAACTTGGACCTCAGGAACAGGCGAATATTTTTCCTCCCTTCCCTCCTCCTTGAAAATACCTTCCCCCGTGATGATCGTTACAAGCGCGATCTCGCTGTGATCTATCACTTTCTCCTTGGACGGATTTCCTCCCGTTCGAAACTTCCAAATTTCTTTACCAGTTTCTGGATCTAGCCGATAGAAATAACAATTCCAAGACCCTATGACAAGTTTCCCTTCCTTTATCTGCGGACCTGCCCAGGAAGGACCGTTAGTAACGAATTCCCACAATACTTTCCTTTCCTGGTTAACACACATTAAAATACCTCTTTCGTAATCATTCTCCCCTCCGCCAAAATATATCCTGTTCTTATGGATACAAACGTTGGAAGCGTGGGGTAGATATCCTAGTTTTATTATCCACTTCTCTTTTCCATTCGAAATATCTATGGCATGAAATCCGTCCTTCGCTCCGAAATACAAGATACCATCATGAACCTTTCCGTTTGTCAATATCCCCCTTCCCGTTCTAAACTTCCATATTTCTCTACCTGTGTGCCTGTCCAGACAATACATGTTGAAATCCCAGGAGCCGAAAAATATCTTATCCTCATGAATGTTAACAGGAGCGAAATTCCCGATCGCTCCTCCTGTCCGAAATCTCCACATCTCTTTACCCGTCCCCAAGTCTATGCAATACATGCAGCCATCATAGCTCCCGATGTATATCCTCTCTTCAATTATGCTTGGGGTTGATATTATTTCCCCTCCTGTGTTGAACCTCCATATTTCATTCCCTTGAAAATCCAAACAATAAACATAAGAATCCCTTGAACCGAAAACTATCCTGTCTTTGGAAGAAGAAACTCCTGATACAACCTTCCCCCCTGTTTTAAATTTCCATACAAATTCGCCTGTTCTTTTATTCAATGCATATAGATACCCATCATAAGACCCGAAAAATACTATTTCTCCAACAATGGTAGGAGGATGGTTTCCAGCACATCCACCGGATTTGAAATTCCAGATTTCTTTACCAGTTTCTATATCCAGGGCGTAGAAAAAATAGTTGTCACAGCCGAAGTACGCAATTCCTTGATCGATCGCCGGAACGCATGCAATCGTTCCTCCATATTCGTGATCCCAAGTAAGAGAATAAATTTTCTGGACTCCGAAGTCCGAAATCTCCAAATCAAAATCCTTCTCAAATTCCATAAATTAAATTAAAAATATTAAAAATAAAAACTGTGTATGCCAAGGATCAAACAACTGCCAGAGGACTTCATCGTGAAGGAAGTATTCGAGAAGCAAAAAACCAAGGAAGAGGAGAAGGTTTTCTACGTATGGTTCACGCTCAGGAAGAAGAACTGGGATCTGTTTCGGGCGCTGAACATCCTTTCTAAAAAGCTCGGAGTTTCCATCAAGAGGTTCGGTTACGCGGGCGTTAAGGACAAGAGGGCGATCACGTACCAGCGAATTTCGGTATGGAACGTCCCTGTCGAAAGATTAAAGGGTTTGAAAATCAGGGATCTTGAGCTCTCTGATTTTGAAATAAAAAGGGAAAGGATCAATCTGGGGGATCTGAGGGCTAACAGGTTCGAAGTGGTTATAAGGGATATCGGGAACAGGGAGAAGGAAAAGATTGAGAAAAACCTCGAGAGGATAGGGAAGGAGGGTTTCGTGAACTACTTCGGTGAGCAAAGGTTTGGCTTACGAAAAAACACGCATCTCGTGGGGAAGGCGATCCTTCGAAACCGCCTGAAGGAAGCTGTTTGGGTATACCTAACGAAGGGAGGGGAGGAGAATGAGGAAGCGAGGAAATTCCGGGCGAACCTGAGGAGAACAAAGGATTTCAAAAGGGGTTTAAAGGACTGTCCCAAAAATCTGAGGAACGAGATCGTTCTGATGAACCATCTGACAGCAAAACCGAACGATTATGCGGGAGCCTTGAGGAAGATCCCGAAAAAGTTCAGAAGGATGTTCGTGCATGCGTATCAATCCTACCT
>WVZE01000015.1:26675-31359 GCA_011772645.1 Candidatus Aenigmatarchaeota archaeon
CAAATCGAAAAAACAGATAGAGAAAATCCTTAACAGAGAAAGGATAAAACCCGGGGATTTCCTCCTGAAATCCATGCCAGAGCTCTCGAGCGAGGGAGGGGAGAGGGAATCGCTCATCTTCCCGAAGAGTTTGAGGTGGAAATTCGGGAGGGATGAAATGAAAAAGGGAAAAAAGAAATGTTCGCTCGAATTTTCGATACCCAAAGGTTCGTATGCAACTGTTTTTATCGGAGAAGTGCTGAAATGACGGTTTTACAGAGTCTGTTAAACACCAAGTATCTCTTCCAGTTCACCTTTTGACAGGAATCTCCCGTAGCCCTCCCCGTTAATTATGAGTGTCGGATAGGACTCCAGGTTGTAATGTTTCTTAAGGACTTGTATGGATGGCTCATCCAAATCCCCGTCCAGAGCGAACACCAGCAGTTTCTCTCCCAAGTCTTTCTTGAAATATGTCAGAATGAATCCCTGATCATCGCACTTTCCGCATTCCCTCGAAAAGAAATAGACTATTGTGTTCGCCTCCAGCTCGCAGGAGCTTTTGAGCTTGTTCGCGAGCAGCCAGTAACCTATGAGCAATCTGGAGTATTCCCTTTTCGTGTTCAGGTATTCATCGTAATCCTGAATTTCTCCCTCCCCTCCATAGGATTCCAGCCTCGTCCCGATATCATAGCTCTCCTTGTTTATCTCTGACAACGTGTCCGCCAGGAGCGGGCAAGTCGCGTTTTCCCCAAGCACGTCAAGGAAGAGGAACTCGAGCTGGAAGTTCTGTATATCAGATGTTATTTTCATTAACCTTGTTTCTATTAAAGACAGCGTCTCCCTGTTTATCGAATATCCTACGTAGATTCCTGAGAGGAATAGTAATGCTGAAATTATAACAGCAGAGATTATAATCCTCGCATTAAACTGCTTTTTCCTCGTCATAGCTACCATTTTCTTTCTATTCTAAATATCTCAAAAGCCATCGCTGTCAGCCAGAATGACATCATTATAATAGGGTAAACTATCAGATACGTGAAATAACCGAGCTTGTTAAAGCTGAATTTCTCCTTAGTAACGCTGAAGCTCTTGAGCAGAAGATACCCCCCAAGTACCAGCCCCATCACCATTAAGATGAACGAGGTCGTAAAGGTGTTCAGAAGTAAAACCTCCCAGTTAATTTCGAAATTTCTGAGAAAAACCAGCAAGTCCCAGTCGATCAGATAAAGCTGCCAGATAAACGTTCTCACGGCATCAAAAAAATTCCACAAGAGGATCATGAAGATGGTTATGACCGCGAGTATGGAGATGAAGTTGAAGGGAAGGAGGAACATCCCAAGGTTCCCGTATTTCGGGTTGAATATCATGTGCTTGTATTTCACGGTGTTCTGCAGAGCCCCCCTGTACCACCTTAACCTCTGTTTAAAGAGCGAGCGAAGACCCGGAGGACAGATGGTGTAGGAGAACGCATCCAGCCTGTTCTCTATCCTGTAGCCCGCATCGTGTATCCTCAAAGCGATCTCCATGTCCTCCGTGAGGTTATTCTCATCAAAGCCTCCCAGCTCCCCCAGCACGCTCTTCCTGTAAATCGAGAACACCCCCGGAGTGACGTGGATGGAATCGATCATTTCAAGCGATTTCCTGAGGAATATGTTGAGCAGGTATTCTGCCGACTGGATTCTCTCTATGAAGTTTTTAGGCTTGAGAACCTTCAAGGCTGGGGTGACAGAGGCGACCTTGGGATTCTCGAAGTGACCTACCATTTTCATCAGAATGTTCTTCTCCACCACAGAATCAGCATCCACGCACGCTACCAATTCACCTTTCGCGATCTTCAGCGCCCTGTTGAGGGAATGGGCTTTCCCCCGGTTTCTCGCGTTGTTAATCAAAACCACGCCTTCCATCCCTTCCACGATCTCCCTGGTCCTGTCGGTGGAGGCGTCATTTATCACTATCACCTCCAGTAAGTCCTTTGGATAGTTCACCCTGAGTATGGATCTTACGATCCTCTCTATGTTCTTCCCCTCGTTATAGGCAGGGATGAGAATCGAAACGCTCGGGAATCTCTTTACCCTTTTCCTTCTGGAGGCCGAGAACTCGTCCCTGTTTATGAACAGAACTATCAGCCAAGTTACGGCTATGAATACGAATATGTACCATGCCAGATAATTCACTGTTGTGGTCCAAAACGCAACAGACATAATATCAGTAATTAATATTTACCACGAATTTAATAAATATGGCCGGCTATTTAAAATACATTTTAATCTCCCTGATTGTTATCTCCCTTTCCGCTAAATTTTTTTTGATCCCCCTGAGTCATGGTCTGTGGTGGGACGAAACGGTCTATCTCACCCTTGGCAGGAACCTGCAAAATGGGTTTTACTCCCTGGATGCAGGAAGACCTTTGGAAACTTTCAGAGCTCCTGTCTTCCCCCTGCTGGTTTCGCTCGTTTCGGATAACATAACTCTCTCGAGAATGCTGGTTGCTCTGATTTCGGTAATTTCTGTGGTTCTTGTCTATTTCCTTTCAAGGGAGCTTTTCGGAAGAGAAGTCGCGCTCTGGGCTTCCCTCTTCCTCTCCACAAACCAGCTCTTCATCTTTTTCACCACCAAAACCTTGACCGAACCCCTCTTCATCTCATTCCTTTCCCTCTCCCTCATTTTCTTTCTGAGGCGGAAAGGAAACGTTCAATATGCCCTGCTCTCGGGGGTTTTTTCAGGACTTGCCTTCCTGACCAGGTATCTCGGAACCATCCTGATAATCTCGTACATTCTCTACTTCATTTACCTGCTTTCGAAAAGAAAGGGCATGAAAGGTTTAATGAAAGAATTCGTAGTGGTTTTTGCTGGAATTTTGTTCGTTCTCTCCCCCTGGTTTCTGCTCAGTTACGTTCACTACGGCAACATTTTTGGGGCGTACACCTCCAACATATTGGAATACTCAGACCAGGGAAGAATGTTCAGCGAATACTTCACTAACGTGATGCAATATTCGTATTTTAACGACATCTTCCAGGCCTTTGGATTACAAATTGTTTTCGTGATTCTGGGTTTTTACCTTATGCTTAAAAAGGGGAGGTCCGGCGAAAGGATATTACTAATTATCATTTTCCTCCTGCCCTTAATCTTCTTCTCTTTGGATCCGTACAGGCAGCCCAGATACCTACTTTCCTACCTTCCGGTGTATGCGATTTTTTCCGCTTTCGCCTTAAGGCACAAATTCAAGATCAGCAGCTTGTTCCCCTTACTTGCGGTCCTGATCTGTATTTTTTCGATGCTCACGGGTTTCGTGATGGCGTGGGATGACAGGGATGCAGCGAACGGTCTCATCCAGGGGTCTCTCTACATCAAGGACCTGACCGGGGAGAATGATTACATAATGTCACAATCATACCCCTATATTTACTATTTATCGGAAAGGAGAGCGATAGTCTTTCCCGTAAACACGGATGACCTGAAAGACTCTTTAAATGAAAAGAACATCAAATACGTTCTGCTCTACAAATTCGAGCCAAAGAACCCTGATTACGTGGAGGATTACTTTGACAAGAGCGATGAATTCGTACTGATTAAAAAATTCGAGCAGTGGGAAGACCCTGACGCAGTCAGAATTTACGAATTCGTTTCCTAATACAGATGGTTAATTTGCCCGTTTCGATTAACCCTTTGCGGCAATTTCGATAGACGAATATCCAATATGCTTCAAACGTTCTGTAGACCTACGTCTGTAAAGGGTTAAAAATAAAAAGAAAAAGAAGGGTTTTTATTGGTTTAAACGGATAGTTTAAGCTACGCTACCCTTGTATTCTCCGCCAGTCAATGTTGCCATCTTGGTTGGTTTTATCACGTAGTTTCCGATCAAGGCTCTTGTATCCTCTGCGTTCGTACCTGCAACGATCAAGGCCTTCTGTCCGGATCCGAACACGTCCTCGACAACCTTTATAACTCCGTTTCCGGCTGCCAAGTCTGCGTCTTCTCCGCTAAGCCAGTAATCACAGGCATTTGTCTTTTCCCAAGCCTCAGCCAGCAATGTCTCTACGATGGAGTTTGCACAGGGACCACCAACCAGTATGATATCCTGGTTAAGTGCTGATGACTGTGAAATCTCCGATGCGACTTTCGCTACCGGGTTCGTGACTGGGACTGCTTCGTTGTATGTTCCTCCAGCAGCTCCGGCCGTTGTTGATATCACAGGGTCTCCCCCGACAGCTACATTCGCGTATGCTGGTCTGTTTCCCGGGTAGTACAGTGTCGCTGAATCGGCGTCCGAGTCATGCACAACGTATGTTCCATAGTATGACAGGTAGTGGTAAAGCTTCTCAGATTCAACCTGACCACCGATGAGGTTGGCTGTTGGAACTGTTATCGTGCTCACCTCACCCAAACCAGTGTCGTAGTTGACCTGGAACTTCAATGCCTTTGCATCCGGTTCGTAGTCACCTATGGAGTAGAGTTTCACTTCCGTGAAAGTCACGTTTCCTGGCTCGGTAAGGTCTATCTGTCCGTCGCCCTCTGTCTTCAGCATTGCTGTCTCTGCTGCGTCTATGGAACCGTCATCATCTAGGTCCACTGCTATCTTGTGCGAAGTCACGTTGTAACTCACATCGAACTGAGCAGCACCTATTATGAGGTTTCCTGTTCTCAGACCGCTTGCTCCTGTGTATGTCATTTCATACTCCTCGTCACTTCCGACATCCTTGAA
>WVZE01000045.1:0-179 GCA_011772645.1 Candidatus Aenigmatarchaeota archaeon
CCTAAGCTCTTTAATTTCGTTTTCGCTAAGCCCCCTCCACCTGCCCTTCAAAATAACATCCCCGACCTTCAGGTCTTTGACGCTTATCCTCTTTTTGAACAGGTTCTCCTCCACCACCTTCGCGTATGAGGTGAACAGAAGGATAAAGGTGAGGAGGAAAGGAAACAGGATCATGGGTA
>WVZE01000045.1:265-54713 GCA_011772645.1 Candidatus Aenigmatarchaeota archaeon
AGGGAAACCAACGTGACCGAAATCGTGTAATACAGATAGACCGCAAATCCCCAGGAAAAAACGAAAAACAATGTCACGAGGAAAACAAAGATTCTTGATTGGCCTCTCAGATAACTCCAGTAAACTTTATTTACCTCCCTCTTTTTTAAACCCAGGAAAATCGAGTAAGCTATAAGATATACGAGTGAAATGAAGAGGAAGTTGAACAAAAGGGTGAGCGGGAAAGGAAGCACGCTACCAACAGCAAAACCCGATTCATTGGGAAACAGAAAACCAAGCGATCCTAGTAACCATGCGTCTCCGTCACCCCACTGTCTCAGGAAATACAGGACCAAACCCAGGGCAAGGAACCCGACGCCAACAAAAACAGAATTCCCTATTATCCACAAGTCGTTCTCCAAAAAGGCGAAAACCCCCCTCACGACCAGTGCCAGAACTATTATCGAATAGGGCAGCCAGTCAGGAAATTCCGTATATCTGAGATCCAAGTACCCTGCCAATCCGAAACCCGCAATACCAATCGCAAGCAGGATCAAACCCAGCAACATAATAATTATTATATATGAAAAATATAAATCAACTAACCGACCGGGGAGGTAGTCTAGTCTGGTCTAGGATTCCAGCTTCGGGGCCCGCTTTCCCGCTAACGCAAGCGTTCAAAGCAGGCGACCAAAACCTGGGAAAGGGCGGAAAAGCTGGCGACCTGGGTTCAAATCCCAGCCTTCCCATAAAAAGCGACTGAAACTAATCCGTTATGCCCTTTCTCTGCTTTATCTGTGTCACGACCTTTGTTTCCAGGTCCTTGGGAAGCGGTTCGTACACAACATCTATAAGCCAGTAAAAGCCCTGGCCGGAGGTAGAGGATTTTAAAGAAGAGTTGAAACCGAACATCTCGGCAACAGGTAGTTTCGAGGTTATGCTTGTCACGCCCCTCTCCTCCTTCATTTCGAGGATCTGGCCTCTCCTGTTCTGAACCTCTTTCATCGCTCCGCTCAACTGGTCTGTTGGAACGTCAATCCTTATTATCTGTTTCGGCTCGAGCATGTATGTCTTAGCGGAGATCATGGAATCTCTTACAGCGGACCGGACGGCAGGGATAACCTGTGCAGGCCCCCTATGTATCGCATCCTCATGGAGCTTCGCATCAACGAGCTTGACCTTGATCGAATCGCAGGGTTCCCTGGCGAGAGGACCTTCATCCATCGCCTCCCTGAACGACTGCTTAACCATTTCCATCACTTCCAATATTGCGTGAACCCCCCTTGTCATATCAAGGAAGATATTCCGGTTGTGTACCTGCTTGACCTTTTTCGATTCCTCCCTGTCGAACCCGAGGTCAACCAGCTTGTTCTGGAGTTCAACATCCTTCTTCTTGACCTCTATGTTCGATGGGAATTCACCCCTTATCATCGCCTGGTGGACCTTCCCTTCCAAAGGTTCGGAAATTATGTAGAACCTGTTGTGCTTGTTCGGGGATTTACCCTCAATCGCTTCAGGCGTGACGTTCCGGATGGATTCCCTGTAGATAACGATCGGAGGCGAAACGCTCACGTCCAACCCCTCCTCTTTCAGGGGCCTCTCGATCTTCGCATCTATGTGCAGCTCTCCCAATCCCGAAACTAAGTATTCGCCCGTGTCTTCGTTTATCTTAACCCTCAGGGTAGGATCCTCTTTGGCTACCCTCTTCAGGAACTCAATCAGTTTGGCAAGCTGCTGTGGCTTTTTCGGTTCAATCGCCTTTACAACGACCGGTTCGAAAATATGCGTTATCGATTCAAAACCCGGAATAACATCCTGCGGATCACAGATGGTTTCCCCGGAGAATGCCTCTTTCAGGCCCACGATACCCACGATATTCCCCGCGTCCACCTCCTCCATTCCTATCCTCTGCTGTCCCTTATACACGGAAACCTGCTGGATCTTCTGGGTCTTGTCCGCCCCAACAAGATAGACCTCCTGGCCCGTCTTCATCTTTCCAGAGAATATGCGAACGGTTGCGACGTAACCGGCGTGCGGGTCCGGGTAAAGTTTTGTAACAATACCTGCGAGCTTCCCATCAGGATCACATTTTGACATCTGTTTCGCAACTTCAGAATCGCTTTCCCCAGGCCAGATTTTAGCTATCCTGTACCCCTGCGCCTGTAAGGGGTTTGGCAGGTGTTTTATAACCATATCCAGAACTATTGTGTGCAGAGGCGACTTCTTCGCGAGTTCTTTCTCCCCTTCTGGACCTTTGTTTGTCAGATCTATGATGTCCTTGAACGTCATCTTTGTTTTTTGCATGTAGGGTATCGATATGGCCCAGTTTCTGACAGCTGATCCGAATGCGATGGAACCGTCATTAACATTCACGATCCATTTTTCAGCGAACTCCTTCTCCCCATACTTCCTTATCAGAACGTTAACCTCGTCTATTATCCTCTTGAACCTCTCCTGCATCTGTTCAGGCGTGAGCTTCAGCTCCTTTATCAAACGGTCAACCTTGTTAACGAACAGGATGGGTCTTACCCTCTCCTTAAGTGCCTGGCGAACGACGGTTTCGGTCTGCGGCATCACGGCCTCCACGGCATCTATCACCACCACCACACCGTCAACCGCACGCATCGCTCTTGTCACGTCCCCTCCGAAATCCACGTGTCCTGGGGTATCAATCAGATTTATCAGGTAGTCACTTTCTCCCCACTTGTGGACCATGCTCACGTTCGCGGCGTATATCGTGATCCCCCTCTCCTGTTCCTGCTCGACAAAATCCATCGCCAGCTGTTTGCCGGCAAGCTCCTCGGATATCATCCCCGCCCCTGCGAGCAGGTTATCCGTAAGCGTTGTCTTCCCGTGGTCTATGTGCGCAACTATTCCTATGTTTCGAATTTGCTCAGGCTTCCTCATCAGATCCCTGATGACGGATGTCACATCCTTTGCCGCCATGTTACACCCCTAATTATAATTTCTTTAATTTGTTCATAAATCTATATAAATATATCAATTCGAGAAAACGTAAAAACATGCGATACCTACCTCGCACCCTCGGCTTCCTTCTCTGCTCTCTGCCTTTCCCGGATCACGTTGTTCCTCTGATCGTTGTTGGCTATGTTGATCAGTTCCTCCGCTATGGTTTCAGCGAATGATTTCCTGCTCTTGAACGACCTCGAGAAGATGTTCTGCGAGATCAGGCGAAGGGAGACATCCAGCCTCCTCTGCGGGCTCGTAACGACCGCTTTCCTCGCTATGATCCCACCCATTCTGTAGCCCACAACCTCCTCAAGCAAAGCTCCGTTCTCTACCGCCCTGACCAGAATCTGCAGGGGATTCTTTTTGGTTCTCTTCTCCACGATCTCGAAAGCCTCTTTGACGGACCTGTATAAAAGATCGTACCTCCCTGAAACATGTCCTGATGTGAGTTTGTGTTTCTTCCCCTTGTGTCCGGGGACAGCAAGCTTGTTCATGAACCTCTCAACTATGCTCATATCAACTTTGTGGATAGAGGTTGGCGACAGCCTCCCGGAGGTTTTGGGGACTATAAAGGGCTTTAGGTTTATATACCTCTTCAGACCGGGATCGGAGACTTCAATCCCTTCTGTTTCCCACCTGTTGAAAAGCAATACCTTCATCCTATCCGCCTTCCTTGGCCTTCTCTTTCTTACCCTTGAGAATCTCCGAGAGCGCGATACCGTTGACCGAGACCACCTTGTATTTGATACCGTGCATGGATCCGACCGCTCCTCCCTGGGAGCCTCCCAGACCCTCTATGATAACCTCATCATGCTCATCTATGTGTTTTATCGCTCCGGTCTTCGGAACGAAGGCTGTGACCTGTATCCCGTTCTTTATCAGCTGACACCTAACGGCCTTGATGATTCCTGAATGAGGCTGCTTCTGTTCAACACCCTTCTTTTTAAGGACCAGCGCCCTCGCCCTTGGCGATCCTTTCAGAGGGGTTTTCGCCCAGAGTTTCAGCATCTGCCTCTTTTTCTGGTCAGAGTTCCATCTAAACCTCTTCCTCTTCCTTCTCAAATTTCTGGCTGAAAACTTTCCAGGCATTATTTCAACCTCAAATTTTCGATTTTGAAGTGTCTCTTCAGGAATTCCCTTATCATCTTTATATTCCTTCCGTTCTTTCCGATCACGGTTGATCTGTCGTTCACGTTAACCGATATGGTTACCGTATTTCCTTCGAAATCCATGCTTTTCAGATTCGGTATGAAATTTTTAATCATTTTCTCAATAGTATCCGCATACTCGAATATCTTAACGCTCTTCCCCAGAGCCCTGCTCACGTTCTTGATGGTATTCCCGTTCTTCCCTATGGCCATCCCCATTTTTCCCGGTTCTATGAGGAAGTAAACGCATTCCTCATCCATCAGGCAGTCCTTTACGTGAACTCCTGTCAGACGCTCGAATATCCCAGCGATCCTTATGTGATCCGTGGTTAGTTTTATAGTCATTCACACCAGCTTATTTCTTTATCCCCAGTATTAAAACGTTGAACGGTTTCGCGCATATCTCGCCCAGCTGCCTTGAATTTCCCTTGAATTTTTTCAGCTCCATCCCGAATTTCTTGCTGTAGTATTCCAGATCCTTGTATTTGTCTTCCGGACAGTTCGAGGCGCAGATTACCGATTTTATGATATTTTGTTTTAGATTTTTAAAAACGCTCCTGCTCCCTATCACAAGTTTCTTCTCCTTCATCGCTGACTTTATTTCCTTTTCTTCTGTCATGTTCCCACTAGTAGATGAATCCAAGAAGACCTCCGCCTATATCCTCCTTCTTGGCCTGTCTGTGATCCAAGACCCCTCTGGATGTTGTCAGGAACAGCAAACCTATGCTGACAGAGGGAAGAAATCTCTTCTCCCACCGTATGAACTCGCCCTTCTTCACCTCAAACCTCGGTCTTATAACGCCGCAGTTGTTTATCTTTCCCACGAGCTCCACCTTGAACTTCCCGCTCTTCCCGTCCTCTATGAACTCGAAAGAGCCTATGTATTTGTTTTTCTGCATTATCTTCAGAATTTCCTTTGTGATTTTAGAACTGGGCACTATGCAACTCCTTTTACCTATCCTTTCCGCGTTCTTCATAATCACGAACACATCCGCAAGCATATCATGTCGCATAATTATCACTCAAATTTTTCAAAGCCCAGTTTCCTCGCAACCTCCCTGAAGCACTGTCTGCAGTATCGAATCCCGTATTTGTTTATAACACCTTCGGTCTTCCCGCACCTCCTGCAGGGGTAGGCATTTCTCCCGAACTTCCTGTCCCTTGGCTTGTTGAACTTCATGAACCTGGCGAGTTTTGCAGGCTTCCCCTCGATCTGTTTTTTGGCGTTTTTGAAAGTCATACTACTCTTCCTCACCCGTTACGATCTCGACTTTGAACTCCTTCTTCACCCATTCCTGCGCTTCCTCCCTTGTGATTCTGTGTTTACCCCCGATCTTTTTGGGTTTTAACTTCCTTCTCTTGATCCTGAATCCGGGTCTCTCCAGGGTGACGGAAACATCCATTCCCATTATCCCTATTTCCGGATCGTACTTTACTCCCGGTATGTGAATATATTCTTTCACACCAATCGAAAAATTCCCGTTATCATCGAATTGGTTCACCCCCAGCCTGTTGTCCAGTGAATGAAGAACAGAAATAAGGAACTCCTTCGCCTTCTCCCCTCTAAGCGTGACCTTCGCTCCTATCGGCCTGCCCTTCGCAACACCGAACGTCGTCCTCTTGTGGGTTTTGGTAACAACGATCTTGCTTTCCGAGAACTTCCCGATCAGTTTTTTCGCAGACTCCAGTTTTTGTCCTGCCTCCCCTGCCCCCATATTTATCGTCACCTTCTCCAGCCTGATTTTCCTCATCCTGCTCATTTGATCTCACCAACCAGAACGTAATCCTTCACGGTCTCTATCTCCCCGTCCTTTGTTTGCAATACCACCCTGCTGCTTTCCAGCATGGTCTTTCGATCGAAAACGTCCTTTATTTTCCCTTTCACCCCTATGTTTTTCCCTGAGATTATCAGGGCGGGGGAATTCCTGTCGAACTTGAAGTGTTTCAATACTTTTTGGCCCGGCAGTTCGATCAGCAGCGAATCGTTCGTTCTGTAAACATCCTTCTCTGAAAGTATGTTCCTCCCGTCATGGAGGTTTATCTGGAACCTTCCTCCCTTGATAACCCTCTTGTTCTGAACCCTGCAAAGCTTCTTTTTCGCCTCTTCCGGTTTTATCCCCTCCAGAACGAGTCCGTGCCTGTCAACGTTAACCCTGAATGCCTTGTTTATGCTCGGTATCTCCAGGACATCCATCATGCCCAGCGGATAATTCGGATCCTTCCTCGCTTTCTTGTCCACGAGCACCTCCCCGCTCTTTATTACCTTCTTGGCCTCCCTCGCGTTCTCGGACAATTTCAAAACGTTCCTCAAAACAACCAGGAGCGGAATACACCTGTCCTTTCTGTGCGGGCCTGCCCTGGGAGCAACCGAATATCTCGCCTCTTTCTTCCCCATTTTCCAGTATTTCGGTATCAAAAACCTCTTCATATGCATAAACATCACTTCTTAGCTCCCTTCCTGATTTTTAACCTTTCCTTTATCCCGGTCGTCTCTTTCTTCTCCTTCTCAACCTTCTCCTCTTTCCTCCCCGCTTTCCTCGCCCTTTCAATGGTTGCCTGCCTTCTCTTGTCCTCCATTTTAGGCTCAACTATCAAGAGGTTCGAGGGCTCAACAGCCTTCAACACTTCGCTGCCGTCAACCTTTTTAACATTCAGTCCTTCAATAAACACCTTCGATCTCTTGAGATCGATCCTTTCAACTTTCCCCTTAAATCCATTGTCCTTTCCCCTCATAACCCTTACCTCGTCTCCCTTCCTCAGGGGAAGCGAACGCTTGCCGAACCTCCTCCTCAAGATCTCAGAGAGATGGGCGGAAACGAATTTCTGCCTGACGTGCAGAGGCGCTCGATGCCTGAACTTCCTCTGCTTCCTCGGCTGCTTGCTCGAAACCCATTTATTTGACCATTCCTTTTTCATCTAAACCACTATTGTTGCGATCTTTCCCACGGTGGGGAATCTCTCGACCGCCTCCTTCGCTATCGGGCCCTTTATCTGCGAGCCCTTGGGATCGCCCTTTTCATCTATTATTACAGCCGCGTTGTCCTCGAATTGAATGCGCATCCCGTCAGGTCTTCGGAATTCCTTTTTCTGGCGAACCACAACAGCCCTGTGGACTTCATGCCTGACCTTCTCGGTTCCTGAATAAACCTTGCAGAAAACCAGGCTTCCCACGCCTGCCCGCGGCTTCGCCCTCCTCTTCCCCTTGAATCCCTTAACACTTATTACCTCAAGGATTTTCGCTCCCGTGTTGTCCGCGCATTTCAGCAGGGACTTCGTGGATAGCGCGTACGTCACACTAGATGATATGGCTTTCATTCCTTTCCACCAACCTTGACAACAACGAAACCTTTCGTTTTCGATAACGGCCTGCACTCCGCGATCACGACAGAATCTCCCTCCTTCGCCCGCATGCAGGGAGGGTTGTGCGCTGTCACCCGGGATCTCGATCTTTCATACCTCTGATACTTTCGAACGAATCTGTGGTATCCCCACTCCACGATAACGGTGTTGTGGGATTTCGCTGATCTCACTCTCCCCCTGAACACACGCCCGCGGATAGAAACCCCTCCGTGCCAGGCGCACTTCGAATCATCACATCCCTCTTTCGGCTCCTCCAGACCGAGGCCTAGATCTTTCTTTTTCTCCTCTTTCTTTGCTGCCTTTTTGGCCGAAACCTTCGCAGTTTTCATAATAATCCAATTGACGGTCTTTATTTAAATATATTAACAGTTTAACAGTTACCTGTTTAGACGGTTGGATTATACTAATGGAAACAAATATTTAAAAAGACAGCGCTTTCACCACTTCCTGAATTTTTTCTTGATCCTGTCCTCTGGTCTCCCCACGAGAATCTTCCCGTCTATCCTGACTTTCTGCCTGTTCAAAACAAAGACAAATACATTATGCTCCTTCGAGAGCCTGACTTCCTTCCCCTTTGTTTTCTCTATTACCATTATATTCCTGGTCTCGTCAACCACCCTCCCGGAAATCCCTATGTTCTTTTTGTTCGAGCTTTCAACTATTTTTACCTTTAATCCTATCAGTTCGTGACGGACGAGGTTTTCAGGGGTCCTCATACTTAATATCAGAACTACGTAATTTAAATTATTCCTCTACGCAATCGGGTTACGAGATTTCGATCTTGTCGCTCTGGAAACCGAGTTTAACGAGAATTTCCCTGATCTTTCTCCTGTGATCTCCCTGAAGCTCGATCACACTGTCCTTGATCGTTCCTCCACAGGCGAGCTTGGTTTTCAATTCCTTCAGGATATCCTTGCTGTTAACGTCCTTGCTTATCCCCTCGATTATGGTTATTCTCTTGCCGAATCTCTTTTTTTCAGAACTTACCTTTATCTTTTCCTCTTCCTTTGCGATGGTCTCGCAAGCGCATATATCCTTCGGCAACCCGCAATTCGGACAAATCTCAGCCATGCTCTACTCTTTTTCCCTCTTTAATGGTTTTAATTCTCGCGATCGTTCTCCTGATCTCTTTCAGTCTGCCGGGAGAAGTCACGCTGGCCCCTATGTGTATGTTAGCCTTTTCCTTGGAAAGCTCCAATCTAAGTTCGCTTAAATTCTTATCAAGTTCCTTTTCATCCATCTTTTTCAGATCTTTTACCCTCAAAATAGCCATAAGAATATCACTTACTATCTTTATTTTTCGTTTCCTTCTTTTTAACCTTTTCCCTCTTCTTCGCCATGAGAGGAACGGATTTCATTATTTTCACTTTAACCCCTATCTTTCCGGGCTTTGTGTTCGCCTCCTCGAAACCGTAATCAACGAGCTCCTTCGCAGGCTGGCCGCAGTGCTTCAGGTAACCATCACTAAACTTCCCCGTCCTCCCTTTCGAACCTCCCAGCTTCCCCGCGATTATGATCTCCGATCCCACCGCTCCCGCACTCATCACCCTTTTCAGCATCACATTTCCGATTTTTTTGTAGTTGAATCCCCTCTCGAGAGCGGATGTGATCCTTTTCGCGACGATCTTTGCGTCCAGATCCGGTTTCTCTATCGATTTCACGTCAACCTGCGGGTTGTCCAGCTTGAACCTGGTTTTCAGCGAATCGGTCATCTCGTTTATCTTCCCGCCTCCCGCTCCGATTATCCTTCCGGGCCTGTCCGTGTATATCACGATTTTCACGCCCAAGGGGGTTCTCTCGAGCTCTATGCTTGAGTAGCTCTCGCTCGGGAAATACTTTCTTATGAATCTCTCTATCTGAATCTTCCTCATTGCATAGTTGACGAAAAACTTTTTCATTAACATCCGTATCACTTCTGCTGGAGAACGACCTGTATGTTCGTCATCTTCCTCCTGGTCCTTCTCATTTTAAGCCTGCGGGGGCGAACAAAGGTGAACCCCTTGTGAGCTGAGGCGAATATTATGAGCCTGTTCGGATCCAAACCCTTGAATTCCGCATTCGCCTCCGCGGATCTGATAACGTTTAGTATTCCCTTACTCGAATTCGTGTAGTACTTACCGTCGAGATCCCTCCTCTGTTCGATCAGATCCTGGAGGAGTTCCTTCCCTTTCGCGAGATTCCTTCCCGATATCGCCTTGCAAACAACGCCTGAACTCTTGGCGGATATTCTTAACGCTCTCCCGTACGCTCTCGCCGACTTCTTAGGATTCAGTTTCAATGCGTATCTGTTCATTTTATCCCTACTTCAACGGAACGAATTTCGAAGACCTGGTCGCTCCGAATCCAGGAGCCGAGTGCTTCACTCCCCTTCTGGTCAACGCGAACTCTCCCAGTCTGTGCCCCAACATTTCGGGCTTTATTTCAACGGGTACGTATTCCTTTCCGTTGTGCACACCTATTTTCGAACCTACCATCTCCGGTAGTATAATCATCTCCCTGCAGCGCGTCCTGTGGAATTTCTTGGGACCTCTCCCGATCTTCTCCAAGAGCTTTTTCTGGTTCTCTGTCATCCCCCTCTTAAGCGCCCTCCTCTGCCTTGATTTCAGGAGCTTTGCGAATTCCTCAATACTCATGCCCTGCAGTTCTTCCAGGGACCTGTTCCTGAACGTGAATTTAACCATAATAATCCCCCTTATTTCTTGCCCCTCCTCCTCCCCGTTCTCCTGGAGCCCCAGGAACCCACCTTCCTTCCGGGCGGCGCGTCTCTGCTGACGCTCATGGGCTTTCCCGGTTTTGTCGGCCCTCCGAAGGGGTGATCAACCGCGTTCATGGCGACCCCTGAAGTTCGTGGATAAAGCTTACCCCTCCTGTGCATGGCAATCCATTTCTTCCCTGCCTTTGTCCACGGCTTCTCCCTGAATCCTTCACCAGCCGGAACCCCTATGCTCGCCCGGCATTCCGGATTCAGGTTCATTTTCTTTTTCGAGGGCAGCTGGACCACGCAGGATTTTTTCGTTTTTGAAACAACTGTTGCAAACGAGCCTGACGTCCTGCAGAGTTTTGGTCCGGAATTAGGGGACGTTTCAATGCAAAACACCTGCATGCCCACGGGTATTTTTGACAGGGGTGAGACGAATTCAGTCGAATCCCCGACCTTCAGGCCTTTCGGGGCTATCAAATAATCATAAGTTCCGTCCGTGTACCTGACCTTCGCCAGGGGGGCGTTCCTTCCAGGATCATTCATTATCTCCCTCACCACCCCGTCGATGTTCTTGTAAGCGATCGCAAAATTCTTCCCCCTCTTCGGGACCCTGTAGGTGGGAGAGCCTCTCCCCCTCCTCTGCGAAATTATTCTCTTACCCATTCTTTCACCTAAATCATTCCAAACTTCGAAGCGATATCCGCTGCTGAAAATTCCGGGTTTACCTTCACGTACGCCTTCTTTTGCCCTCGGGTTGTCATCTCGGTTCTCACCGAGTCGACTTTAACGTTGAATTCCTTCTCTATCACTTCTTTTATTGTTTTCTTGTCCGCTCTCCTGTCCACTATGAAGACCAGCTTGTTCTCGATCTCGACCATGTTCATGGATTTCTCAGCGAGATGCGGATGCACGAGAACGTCCCAGACGTTCTTCTCCCTGGTTTTTTCATCCTTGACTTCCTTTACCTCTTTTTCCTTCGCCATCTTAACTACCCAGTTCCTTTATCACTGACTTCGTGAGGATCGTAAGCCTCCCGGGATGCGTTCCCGGAGCGAGCAAATCAACATCAAGCTTCCTTCTCTCAACAACATCAACCCCAGGGATGTTCTCCCCTGCCTTTACGATCCCTTCATCCTTTTCCACGATTATCAGCGGACCTTTCTTGTTCCTGTATTTCCTCCCTCTCATCTTCCCCTTGCCTGATCTCACTTTTCGTTCTCCACACCTTTCAATCTCCTCTTTCAATCCCATTCTTTCCAGAACTTCCAGAACCTCTTTTGTTTTCTTCAGTTTCTGGAGATCATCCTCCATAACGATCGGAAGATTTTTTACCTCGTTAACTTTATGGCCCCTTTTCGAAACCATCTCCCTGTCTTTCGTGGCCGCCATCGCGGATTCCAGAGCTTTCCTTCTCTCCTTCTTGTTGATCTTCAATTTCCAAACCTTTTCGGGTTTGGGTGGATGCGCCCTCCTCCCCTTTATCGACTGGGGGACGATCCTTGCTGTCAGGTTCAAGAATCCCTGGCCATGAATCCTCTTCATCCTCGCGAGCTCCCTGTTCATCTGCGAATCTCTCCTCCCCCTCCTTCCGTGATAGTGGGCAGAGCTCCTCTGCCCTGCGAGGGGATCGCTTCCGTACGCCTGTCTCCTTTCGCTCCATCCCGCCAGTATCGCTCGCTTTATCAGGTCCTCCCTCACCCTCTCAGAGAACAGGCTAGGAAGATTAAGCTTTCCCTTCTCCTTCCCGTTCAAACCGTAAACGATCGCTTGCATAGGATCCCTCGTTTTGACATAATTATGTTTAATTAATTTAAATATATACTTTCAGACCAACTAATAAATATGGCATTCAAGAGGGACGAGGTCCACTGGAAGTGGAAAACCTGGAAAAGGATAGCGATTATAGGAATCGCTCTAGCAATAATTTTCATCTCCCTCCTCTCGATCCTCGCCTACCTGTTGAGGACAGGAGGCGATCCACTCATCACAGGTCTCGTGATTCTGATAACCATAATAATGGTTCCCATGGCGATATTCCTGATCGACCTGGGAGCGATAACGAACTGATTACCCCAAAGTTTCCAAGAACTCCTTCTCCAGAAAGTGAAGCTTTCCAGGGATTATTATCACGCCCGGCTCAGGGAGATCTTTCCCCCTCAAATCCTCCATCCTTCCGTACACGATCCTTTCATGCTCAGAGCTCAGTCTCGAACACAGAACGATCCTCCTCCCCTTCAGGATTTTCCTCCTTTTCCTGTTTTCGATCCTTTCAAGGATTTCCAGACCCTTCCTCGTTCCCATGTCCCTGTCCAGGAGGAGTAGCGTATGCATCCCCTTCGAGAGGTTATCCCTTATTATCTCGTAAAACCCTTTTGAATCGTAACCCTTCCTCGGGGTAATGATGGTTCCGGTCTTCCCGAACTTGTAGATCTGAAGGCCCGTACGGGCGACTGTCGTGTATATCGAGGAGGAATGAACGATCTCGACCGGGATATTCGCTTTTTTCGCCTCCAGGATCAGGTGAACATGCGTGGTCGCAATCAGAGGATCCCCAGGCACGAGAAGAACCACATCCTTCTTTTTCGCCTCTTCCAGAAGCTTCCCAGATTCCTCCTCCACATCCTTTCTTTTGAGCTTTCTTATTTTCTTCCCGATCATTTTCTCGAGTTTTTCCAGATCCCCTCCCCAGTGGGCTGTGTATAGCTCACAGTAAACAGAATCCGCCTGTTTACAAAACTCGACCCCGCGGAGCGAGATATCCTTCTCGTTCCACACGCCCAATCCGATCAGGTAAAGCATGCTATCAATTAAAATTATTAAACTTTTAAATAAATTTTGATTATGCACGGAAGAGACGACCTGTTCATGGCCACAGTAGGGCCGGATTTCGAGATAGGGGACTTCGCCAAGAAGAGCGACAAGAAGTCTTATCTGATATGGCACATAAAGGAGGGCGGAGGAAGTATTAATTCAACGCCTGTAATAAGAGGACCCCACGTATACATAGCTGCTCTTGACGGTTATCTTTACAAAGTTGACAAAGAAACAGGTAAACTGGTATGGAAGTTCAAGTCTGGCGGACCTTTCTGTGATTCCTATCCTGTTTTCAGGGACGGCGTTATCTTTCTGGGAAGTTACGACCATAACTTATACGCCATAGACGAAAAGACAGGGGAAGAGGTTTGGCGCTTCAAAACAGGTGATACAATATTCGGTTCTTCAGGCCTGTTAATGGAAGACATGATCATTTTCACCTCCAAAGATTTCTACGTGTACGCTCTTAACATAAAGACAGGCGACATGATATGGAACTTCAGAACAGGCGGCTGGTCCGCTTCATGCCCGACAGAGCATGAAGGCAACATAATTGTAAGCTCCTCCGACGGAAACCTCTATTACTTAACTAAGGAAGGGAAAGAGTTATGGCGCTTCAAGACAGGAGGAAATATATTCACACAAAACGAGTTCTGCGTCCATGAAGGAGTGGTCTACTTCGGATCAGACGATTCGAACATCTACGGTGTCCGTCTTTCCGACGGGAGAGAAACCTTCCGGTTCAAAACAGGCGGATACGTTGATGCCGTCCCCATAATCAGAAAAGGAATACTCTATTGCATATCAGATGAGAACAAATTTTACGCGATAGAACTTCAGAACGGGAGAGTGGTCTGGACGTTCAAAACGGGTTCGGGAAGGGGGGGAAGCAAACCCAATATCTTCGGAGACAGGATAGTTTTCGGGGCGGCAGACGGGAACCTTTATTGCCTTGACATTGAAACCGGGAAAGAGGCCTGGAGGTACAAGACAGACGGGCACATATACGGAGAGCCGGTAATAGATAACGGCAGGATATACTTCGGATCCTACGACTGCTACCTTTACTGCATCACGAAAGAAGGCAAACTTGTTTGGCGTTTTATGACCTCAACAAAAAAGCAGACACAGTACGATTACGAAGAAGAAGCGGTTTTCGAGTTCAAAGCCCCTGAAATCGAACATGTAGAAGAAGAAAAAGAAGACAGGTACGCAGTCAAGACAGAGATCATGCTGGACGACACGTACAAGGACAAGAGCGAATACCAGACAGAGATCCACTACTCATCCACCGGCGGGGAGTACAAATAATCATTTCTTAAAAGGTTTTGACATCTTCCACAGAGCTTCGAAATAATTGCTGAAAGAAAGAGCAACTTCCTTGTTTAATATTTCGATGGCCATGGGGTTTTTGCCCCTGGGTATTCCCATCACAGTAACATCTTTGTAGCCAAAAACCCATGAAGGGGTTTTGACTTTTAATGGCATATATCTCGCTTCACAGCCTTCGTAGCTGTTTCTATTCTTCAGGATCTTCGGGTCAGTTCCCTGCTCATAGAGAAGCCTGCACTTTATGCCCGCTTTAACCCTTCTAAGATGATCTTTTTTCCAGTATTCATGCTGTTCCTCTGTCTGCTCAGCGGTGACCCCGAGATAATAATATTCTTCCCCGGGCTTTAATCTGTCATAAACCTTTTCATGGAGCCTCGTAATTCCTTCGAACCCCCTATGTATCATTACGTCCTGCTCCCACATGAGGTTGAAATACTTTCTGAAGGAATCCGCCACTTCCTTGTTTTCTATGACAAAGGCCATTGGTTTTTCTCCCCAGAGGATGATTGCTGTTTTGTCGCCATAAATTTCCACCTCGGAGGGTGTCATATTCTCTTCGGGCAAAACCTTTACTTTGGTATATGGAACCTTTCTGTAGTAATCTATTAATTTTGCTCCTTCAGAGAAAACTATCTTCATGGGGATCTTTTTTCTGGATCGCCTCAGTTCAAAAATTCTTAAATAATCATGCATGGGAACGGGTTCCCCTGCACCGAAAATCAGGTATTCGTCACCCTTTCCCAGGGTTTTCAAAACATCCTCAAAAATAGTTTTAACACCTTTGACGCCATCATAAACGTAAGCCTCTTGCTTTATCTTTGCAATATCCTTTTTTTTCTTCAATTCCGGGAGAATCCTTTTGAATTTATCTTCCCTTTCCCTCATAACGTCCAGAAATTTCTCAGGATCCGTCGCCTCGAATTGTCTCTTGCCTGCCTTTATAACATAATTTATCATACCAGTCTCTATCAGCCTTCTTATTATCTCATAAGTAGTGCTCCTGTGGAGCTTGGTCTTCTTTACAATCACGCCGGCTGTTGTCGATCCTGTTTCCAGCAGGGTGAGATAAATCTTTGCCTCGTTCTCGGTCAGACCTATCTCTTCCAGCACCTCCCTTTCGTTCACTTCCCCCATGATTATAATTTGTCTGAAAACTTTATAAATTGTAGTCCAATTTTGGACTACACTATTTTATATAACCTTGAATTAAGTAACTATTGGATAGTGATAAAATGGAACTAATGAGCAAGAGAAAATGGAAGAAAGTGTTCAGAGATATGGGTGTAAGCAAAAAGGAATTCAAAGAAGCCTGGAGAGATGTTCAGGAGGAGAAATACACATCCGGGAGGTTCGGTAAGGCCGCTGTGATAGGAACCCTCGCCGGCTTGTCTTTGACCCCATCTCTGGCTTTGGCTGAAAACCCTCCTGCCGAGGTTGAGAAGGTGGAAGAAGGGAGTTCGAAATTTTTAACCGGTACATATTACCAAGGAATAGAAGGACCTTCAACCTTCAGGTTCGAGGGAAGTTCTGACGGACTGCCTCTCGGCATGGAAGCATACGGACTGCTGGACCTTGACAGCGATGAGAAGAAATTCGACGTTGACGGGGTCTTCGGCGAGTTCAGTCTGTCGAAGGATGTCTACAAAGGCCTGAGCGCATCCGCAAGGTCAGTTGTCGCAAGCGGGATGGAGGATATCGCAATGCTTGGCATGAAATACTCGCCCGTGATGAAAATCTTCGATGTCCTGACAGTGGAGTTTTATCCCTTACAGACTGACGGAAAACAGACAGTCTACGTCTATGCAATGAAAAAACTGGCAGACGGAAAATTCTTTGTAGATGTGTTATTCAAGGGCAAGCTTGACGACTATAAGCCGGATATAATACGAACAGAGATAGGCTGCGGAATGGATGTAGGAAAGGGGTTCCAGATAGTCGGCCAGTACAGGTCAGAAACCGGAGGCTACAAGGCGCTGCTGCTTGGTGGCAGGTACAGCTTCTAATCATCTTTTTATTATTTACTATACAATAGTAATAGATGCTACAATCAACCCCACCACCACAGACGACTCAGGATATCGCAGTTCAGGAGGAGAGATTGTCAGAGGAAGATTTGTATAAGCTGAAAGAACCACTTTTTGAGTTAAAAGAAAGTCTTAAAGTATCTGCATCAAAAAACCCCTACACTTCAGAGAGCATCCGACCCAACATCCAAAACAGCCTTGACTTTAGTATTGGAAAAGTTATAGGAATATCCAACTGGACAGACGTGGGTTTAATAGGAGGCAGGGATATCGATGACATATACAACGAGACGCAGCTTTATCTTTTCCCCAAATTTCCAATTCACCCTGTCGGTGAAGTTGATCTTTGTACAGGAAGTAAAGCCGTTGTCAGAGGAGGAGTTTCCACTGGCTGGTTTGCTGCCCCCTTTGCGGATCGGCTGAAAATGAACGTCGACATCTACCCAGTCTCTAATGTTAAAGACGCCGAAGGAAGGAAAGAGGGACATTTATGGGTCAAGGTGAGATACGAAACATCAAGCGGACTCGCAATAGGTGGCATGACAAAGCAGTTCACAACCAGGGTTGGCGATGGTGACAGGAAAAGCGTCTATAACATTTACGGATCAATTCCTCTTGGCAATGGATGGGAACTGGAAATCGCCGGCTGGAGAAATCCCAACGACGATAATGTTTTCATGATAGGAATAAGAAAGGGTTACAAAATCACTTTCTAAGAACTATCTCTATTATCTCCCCGTCCTTCACTTCGTAATCCGCCCCGAGCTTCCTTTTCGTTTGGAAGTCAACTCCTCCAATGAACTTGTCCGCCATCTCGGTGTGAACCTTACCAGCGAATTCCCTTAGATTTGTGCCTTTCGGGACGAGTATCGCATCAGGGAGGACGTTGCCTTTCGAATCCGTTAACTTGTTTATATTGGCTACAGGGTAGGCAACTATGTAATCAAGGAGATCAAAAACCGCCTTGTCCAGGCATTCCTGGACACCAGTCGATCTGAACTTCGCAAGCAAGTCCTTCACGAATTCAAGCGCCTGTTTCTGTTTTCCACTGAGTTCGTTTTCTTTTAGGATTTCGAATTCCTTTTCTCCCGGCGTGTATTTGATAAGGGAATGCTTGTCAGCTTCCTTCAAAGCGAGCTCGCTCTCTGCAGAACACGGGATTATCGTATAACCAGGGAATTCCTTCCGAAGCCTTTCGAGGTTCTTCTCTGACCCCGGAACGTCTATCTTGTTCGCCGCGATTATCATGCGTTTCGAGAGTTTACGGAGCTCAAAGGCGAACTTGCGAAGGTCCTCGTCCGACCACTGAGCAGGCGTGTCTTTGGGCAAACGTGTCGTTTCGATTGCCTTCTTGATCTGCGGTTCGGTTATCTTAAGGCCGGAGAATTGTTTTACCAGGGACTCAATAAGCTCGCGCTTCTGCATCTCGACCTCCTTCGAGAACTTCGCCCAGTTCTTTTTCATTAAACCGAAAAACCAGTAGCCGATCTCCTCTTCAAGAAAGCGTATGTCATTCGCAGGGTCGTAGGATCCCTTCTCAACAGGTTCTCCGTTTTCATTGGATGATCCGGAGATATCAATGACGTGTATGAAGGCATCGGCCTGCCTCAGATCATCCAGAAACTTGTTCCCCAACCCTTTGCCTTCGTGCGCCCCGGGGACAAGACCGGCGACATCCAGGAGTTCCACCGGAACGAATCTCGTCCCGTCTTTGCAGAAACCGAGGTTCGGTTTGCACTTGGCCTTGATTTTCTCCTCCGGGCACTTGGCCTTCACAAAACCCACAGCGCGGTTGGGTTTTATTGTTGTAAAAATCCTAGGAGATATTTCAACGTCGGCAAGTGTCAACGCCTTGAAGAGGGTTGATTTCCCGCAACTCGGCTTACCAATAACACCAATTAATAGCATTCGGAAAGCACCTCTTGTAAACTATTTATATATACAATTTTTATATATTTATCATGGAAGAGATTCACATTAATGATTTTCCAGCAGGTAATATAACTGTTTTGTTAAAAGATGATTTTTTAGAGAGAATTCTGGCGGAAATTAAGAAAAAAAGACTAAACATGCCAAACCTTCATAGAAAATTAAATTCTAGTATTCCATTAAGCTCTTTCGAATCAATAATGATGAGAAATTATCCCAACTTCAGACACCTCTGGATTTTACTCGGATTGTGTGAGGAACTAAAAATACCTTATAAAGATTTAGAAAAAAATATTTCATCATACCGTACAAAAAAGAGCAGAAACCCGATCGTAAAACCAAAAATACCAATCTTTGTTACGCCTATTTTCGATATGCTTATTGCACATTTTATGGCCGATGGCCACTGTTTTCACATACTGGGAAGGGATCCGTATTTCGTATACGTTAAATATGATAAATATTTGCGATTAAATTTTCTTAAAAAATTAGAAGCCGTTTTCGGTGAAATTGAATATTCAAAAAAATATTATCTTGAAAGAGATAGGATTCACATTCCTTCTTCGATAAGCTCGATTTTAATGAAAAGATTTGATCTAAATCCTAAAGATTTTCTCGAAAAGAACGCCAGAATACCTCAAAAAATGCTTAGACATGAGAAAGAACATATACTCGCAATATTAATTGCTTTCATAATAGATGAGGGCAACATAGATTCTTCCCAGATATCTATTCCTATACAAAACAAAGATTTGCTCTTAGATTTGAAATTCATATGCGATAAATTAGGTTATGAGAATGTTTTCAGAGATTACGGGAAACGTAAATGCCTTTATATCCTCTCTAAAGGAACGAAAAAGTTCTGGAAGGATTACAAAAAACTCAAAGAAAAATATCCAGAAGTAGATATGGGTTATAAAGAGCGGATATTACTTGATTTTATAATCAGAAAAGGGAAAAAATGGCGAACCTCTAGACAAGGTGAAAACAAAAATAAGATTATAGAACTTCTCAAAGAATCTCCAAGAACCGTTATTGAAATATCCAAAATCCTTCAGATTTCCAGACAAGGAACTAAACATCATTTGAAACAACTAAATGAAAAAGGTATAGTTAAAATAGACGGTATTGGTTATGCGGGTAGTCATATTTACGTCTTGAAAAAATATAATAAATTTCCCGTGAAAAGAAAAGGAATTAGCAGACAGAAAGATGTTACTAAAAATAATGTTCTAAAAGTTCTGGAAAAAAGAAATCTAACTACGAGACAAATTTCAAACACGTTGGATATCAATATGGGAACAATTTTTCAATTCCTCGTAAAGTTGGAAAAGAAAGGAAAAATAAGAAGAATCGGAAAGAAAAAAAAGCCTGTGACTTGGTCATTGATCTAGCACACCTTCCCTTCAATCCCCCTGTCAATGGTCAGCTCGCTCTTCTCCGTCCGAAGGGTTTTGTCTTTGTAATAAACCTTCCCTTTCTTCACTTCAATATCCAGTTTAAGGAAATCCTTGATGTCAATGACCCTTTTCGGCTTCCTTTCGATACCTTCGGCAAGGACGTCCGTTCCTTCCTTGTCCCCGCTGGTCAGCAGCCCGATCTTCCCTTTGCTCTCAACCGCTAACAACATCCCTTTCGACTCGATCCCCCTCAGTTTCGCTGGTTTCAAATTTGCGACAACCACAATCTTCTTCCCTTCCAAATCCCTTTTCGAATAATTACCTTTCAGCCCGGCGACTAACGTTCGCTTCTCCGTCCCGAGATCTATTTTCAGAACGTAAAGCTTGTCCGCCTCGGGGTGATCCTCCACCCTTTCGACCTTTGCTACTTTCAGATCGAGCGAGGAGAATGGATCTTCCTGAACAGGGGAGACTTTCTTGAATATTATCTCCGCCTTCCCTATCCTGTGGTTTTCGAGCTTTCTTTTCAAATCCTTCCACTTCAAATCCTTCAAATTCAGCTGTTTCTCCAGTTTCTCGGAGAACTCCGGTAAAACCGGTTTCAGGAGGATCGCGAGATCCTTAACTATGTTAGCCGAAAAGGAGAGCACGCCAGCGCACGCTTTCGGGTCCTTCTTGACCAGAACCCATGGCTCGTTCTCCTGGAAGTAGCGGTTCCCTATGTCACCGATTTCGAGAATTTTTTTGATGGCCTCATGGAAGGCGTATTTCTCGTAGGATTTTTCAATATCCTTCACCTTCCCCTCAATTTCTTTCTTAAGCTTCCCTTCCCATTTCCCCTTCGTCGCTTTCCCTATTCGCGATTTCGAGTAGTTGTTGATGAAGCTTAACGTTCTATAACAGAAGTTGGAGATGTTCGCCACCAGCTCGTTGTTCACCCTGTCAACCAGATCCTTCGTTGAGAAATCCCCGTCCTCTCCCATAGGGATTTCCTTGGCGAAGAAATACCTGACAGGATCCGATCCGTAATTCTTAACGATCTCGGCAGGATCTATCTGGGTCCCTAGGGACTTGCTTATCTTCTGGCCGTTTACAGTGAGGTAGCCGTGAACAAGTATCGCCCTCGGAGGCTTTATTCCCGCTGAGATGAGCATCGCAGGCCAGATCACCGAGTGGAACCAGTTTATCCCCTTCCCGATAACATGCGCGTCCGCCGGCCAGAATTCCTTGAACTTCCTGCCAACAGGATAATCCAGGGCGGACACGTAATTTATCAACGCATCAAACCAGACATAGATCTTATGATCCTTGTCAACAGGAATATCAATCCCCCAGTCCAGGCCCTTCCTGCTCACACACAGGTCCTTCAGCTCATCGGATTTTATCCTTGAGAGCATTTCGTTCCTCTTCTCCTTAGGAATCACGAAATCCGGAGACTCCAGAAGCTTGATTATCCGATCCCTGTACTTGCTCAAGCGAAAGAAATAGGCCTCCTCTCTGATGGGCTGGGGAGGTTTCTGGTGTTCAGGACACTTCCCGTCAACCAGATCCTTCTCGGTCAGGTAGCTCTCGCAACCCTCGCAGTATAAACCCTCGTAAAACCCCTTGTATATGTCTCCCTTTTCGAACACCTTCCTGAATATCTCCTGGGAGATCCTAATGTGCGTGTCCTCTGTGGTTCTTATGAAGTGATCATTCGATATATTCAGAATTCCAATGAGGTCCTTGAAATACCCCACGTTCCTGTCCACGAATTTCTTGGTAGGAACGCCAGCCTCCTTCGCTGCCTGGGAATTCTTCTGGGCGTTCTCATCAGTTCCCGTCAGGTAGAAAACCTTCTCCCCTCTCAACCTCCGGAACCTCGCTATAATATCGGCTATCACTTTCTCGTACGCATGCCCTATATGGGGCTTTGCATTCACGTAGTCTATCGCCGTCGTAACGTAGAAGTTCGTTTTGATCACCATAAAAATTAGTTCTTGCGATAGTTTAAATAACTGAATATTATCAAGGGTTATAATTATTAATCTTTAAGACAATATATAGTGGTAAACATGTTGGAAGCACTTCAGAGAATGATCAAGGAAGCGAAAAGGGCGAAGGAATGGATCAGCGAAGCGAGCGAACAGATCCGAGTGGTTTCGCACTACGATGCGGACGGGATATGCTCCGCAGCGATAATGGTGAAAACCCTCCTGAGAGAGGGGAAGGATTTCCATTTGAGTCTGGTCAAACAGCTGAATGATAACGTGCTGAAAGAGCTCGCCGAGGAGGAACGTTCCCTCTTCGTTTTCCTTGACATGGGATCCGGACGGATCGAGAAGATAAAGGATTCCCTTCCCTCGAGGGTGATAATATGCGATCACCACCAGCCCGTCGGGGAAGCGGACGAGAACATCGTGCACATAAATTCAGTGGTTTCCGGGATAAACGAAAACATATCGGGTTCAGGCGTTACCTACATCCTCTCTCGAACAATCAACCCCAAAAATGTCGATCTTTCCCAGCTAGCAATAATAGGAGCGATCGGGGACTCACAGATAGACTCCGTGGGACCTGACTGGGGCGTGAACGGCCTGAACAAGGAGATACTGAAGGACGCGGAGTCCGAGAAGAAGATGAAGGTTTCCAAGGGATTGAGACTCTGGGGGAGGTATACGAGACCCATACACAAAACCCTCGAATACTCGATCGATCCTTACATACCTGGGATATCAGGATCGGAATCCGCAAGCGTCCAGTTCCTCCAGGAACTCGGAATACCGGTGAAAAAGGAGGATGGCAACTGGAGGACGATTTCTGATCTCACCCCTGAAGAGGAAAAGACCCTCGCCAGCGGGATTATAAAGGAGAGGATAAGGGAAGATCACGAAAACCCGGAATACATATTCGGGGACGTATACGAGCTCCTGGATAAGGGCGGCGAATTCCGGGACGCGAACGAGTTCGCAACCATGCTTAACGCATGCGGCAAGATGGATTACGCGGATCTGGGGGTTTCCCTCTGCATGAACGGTGAGGGGGCGTTCGAAAAGGTAAGGGAGATTCTGGAGAGATACAGGAAAGAGGTGGGGAAGGCAATGAGCTGGATTCACTCGAATATTGAAAAACCGGAAGTTGTAAAACGAAAGGAAGGAATATACGTTCTTACAGGATCAAACGTGTCCGAACACCTGATTTCGAATGTCATCTCGATAGTGAACCACTCGGGTTTGCTCCCGGAGAAACCCCTGTTCGGTTTCGCGGATGCGGAGGAAGGTGTGAAGATATCCGCGAGGGCGAGTGACTCGCTCGTTGAGAAGGGATTGAAACTGAACGAACTGATGAGCGGGATATCCGAGAAACTCGGGGGAGAAGGAGGCGGGCACAAGGGAGCTGCTGCCGCGATCATTCCAAAGGACAGGCAGGAGGAGTTCATAAACGAGGTCGAGAGATTCCTCGGAAAGGAAGAAAAACCAGAGGCGCCAAAAACCCCTGAAAGCGAAGAAAAACCCGAAAAAAAGGAGAAAGGAAAAGCGAACGGGCTGATGAATTTCATAAACAAGTAATTCGGCAGGAAAGAAAACATATAAAAACTTCGGATTAATTCTATACAATAACTTTAATAATACATTTCGATAAAGATAACAGATTGGTGGAAAGAATGGGAATGAAGAGCAAACCGAGATTGAGGGAAGAAAAGGAGGAAACCAAAGAGGCGAGACTCGACAAGGAAGCCACCCCGGACGAGAAGGAAGAGAAGATCACGGTGAAGAAATGGAAGGGAAAGGAGTGGTTCAACATCCTCGCTCCTGCTGATCTGGGGGCGACATTCGTCGGGCAGACGCCAACCACCGATCCCAAGAGCATAGTTGACAGAAACATTGACGTGAGCATAGCGGAAATAACAGGGGACAAGAGGAAGCAACAGATGAGAGTCACCCTGAGAATAAACAAAATCGAGGGCAAAACATGCCTGACATCCTTCAACGGCCTGGAAAGCGTTCGGGAACATCTCATGAGGATGGTGAGGAAGAGGAATCAAAAAGTTGAATCCGTTTTCAACGCCAGTACGAAGGACGGGTGGTTCCTTAAAGTCAAGTTTCTGGCGATTCTCAACGGCAACACAACTACAACCATACAGAAAAGGGTGAGGGAGTTCGTTTCAAAGCAGGTCATGGATTTAACAAAGAACAACAGCATGCGGGACTTCCTGAAGAAGGTGATTTCCACAGAAGTCCAGATGAGGATAAAGAAGGAAGGAAGCAAGATCTACCCAATCCGCTTCTCCGAGGTCGCCAGGATAAAGGTCCTGCGATCCCCGGAATTCGAAGTGACAAAACCCGAGGAGAGGCCGAAGGAGAAGAAAAAGGAAGCCAAGCCCGAAAAACCCAAGGAAGAAAAGCCCGAAGAAAAACCGGAGGAAAAACCCAAGGAAGAGGCAAAACCCGAGAAAGAGGAGAAGCCGAAAGAAGAAAAGAAGGAAGAAAAGAAAAAAGCGGCCAAAACCGAGAAGAAACCCAAGCCGAAGAAGGAAAAGAAATGATTCACGGATAATAGCTCACTATCCTTTTCGCTTCCTTATAAGGGATTTTTAAGTTCGTTTTAAACACCCTTTCGATCGCCTTGTATCGAATAGGATCATGTAGTTGCAAGCTCCTTTCTATGAAATATTCCTGACATTCATCCTCATAAGGTCTTATACCAGCTTCTGTCTGCCCTAATTCCCTTGTTCTGTAATCTTTATAATTTCTCCCGAACACCACACTACTCTTCTTATTTTGTTCTGGATGTAGGAGAAACTCATTGGCCATACTTTCAATTGATTTCCCAAGCGCGAACTCACAATACCAGACAGAATTAAATCCTAGTTCTTTAAATGCATGTTGATATGGACAAAAATTATGAGATCTTATAAAAATCGCCTTCGCTCTTCTTTTGTTCGGGAAAAATTCGAATTCAACATCTTTTGGATCAATTTTCATATACTCAAAGAAAACAAGCCTGAAGGCCCTTTCCACCGGCGTTTTATATTTTTTCAGTTTCTCGTTCAGCTCCACGAAATTTTCCTTCACGTAACCAGTTCTTTTACGCCATATTTCGTTTTTTATTGCATGAATTCTGTCAGACCATTCACCATCTGGAAGATCTTTTTCTTTCAATTTTTCAAACAGCTTAATCTTCTCCTCTACTGCTCTCTGCTGCTCAGGCGTGTACGTCTCGAGCATAAAAGATTTTTGAAGATAAGAAATAAAAACAGGGTATGAAAACAAAAATTCGGAAGGGCGTAGTCCTTGTTGACAAGCCCAAAGGGATTACGAGCTTTGACGTTGTTGAAAGGGTAGGACAAAAACTAGGGATAGAGAAAGCCGGGCATACTGGAACGCTCGACCCGAACGTCACTGGATTGATGCTGATCGCTCTGGAGGAATCCCGGAAGGCGATGCCAGTTCTTATGGGAATGGACAAGGAATACGTTGGAAAGATGTGGCTGCACGGAGAGGCGGAAAGAAAAACGATCGAGAAAACGTTCAGGAAGTTCACAGGAGAGATCGTCCAGAAACCTCCCGTAAGATCACGGGTCGCTCGGGTGGAGAGAAAAAGGAAGGTGCGTTCTCTAAAGATTTTAAAGGTTAGAGGAAGGGAGATCGAATTCAAGGTTTCCTGCGAGGCAGGGACGTACATACGAAAGCTCGTTCATGACATTGGCGAAGAAATGGGATGCGGGGCTCACATGACAGAGCTGAGGAGGACGAAGATAGGGCCTTTCTTCTTGAAGGAATCCGTTCCCCTTTCAAAACTCTCGGTAAAAAACGCAATACCCCTCGAAAGGATTCTCGAAAGAATCAGGCTGAAAAAAATAATCGTTAAGGATCAGGCGATCCCGAAGATAAGGAACGGTTCGCCCGTATTCAAGGAATGGATCATGAAAAGGGGCAAAACAAGGGAAATGGAGATCGTGGGAATTTTTGACAGGGATGGAGAGATAATAGCGCTGGGAAAACCTTCGGAAGGAAAGATCAAAACGGACAGGGTTTTTTCGCCGTGATTTCCCCGGGATGAAACTTTTATTATCCCGAATACAAGGTTAAATTATGATGGGGTTCTTGAAACCAGTGATGAAAGGAGGGAAAATACCTGTTTTTAAGATGTACATAAACGGGAAGTGGGTGAAATCCTCAACTGGCGAGAGCTTCGATGTTCTCAATCCCCATAACCAGAGGGTTGTTGGTAAAGTCCAAAACGCGGGCCTGGATGACGCNNTCCAGAGCTAAAAAAACGATAAAGGAAATGCGTGCGGTCAAGAGAGCGGAAATCCTCGAGAAGGCCTCCGACCTTATGATGGAGCACAAGGACGCATTCGTTGACATCATAGTCAAGGAATCCGGAAAACCCGTGAGCGTTACCGAAGGGGAAGTCAAGGCTGCGGCCGAAAGATTATATTACGCCTCGGAAGAGTGTAAGGACATATACGGGGAGGAGATAACGGGCGATCTCTCCCCCCACAAGTTTGACAAGTTCGCGATGGTCGTCCGCCAGCCGTTAGGGGTCGTTCTTGCGGTCTCTCCATTCAACTACCCCTTACACATAGCTGTCTGCAAGATCGCACCAGCAATAGCCGCGGGAAATTCTGTTATCTGTAAACCTTCTTCCCAGGACCCCATATGCATGATAATGTTTGCCCGCATCCTGGAACTCGCGGGCCTGCCTGGAGGGGTTTTCAATCTCGTGACAGGAGGTGGATCTGAGATAGGGGACATGCTGGTGAACAGCGATAAGATACACATGATATCCTTCACGGGCTCCACCCATGTTGGAAAACACATCGCGAAGATATGCGGCATGAAGAAGCTCCATCTAGAGCTCGGGGGGAAGGCACCTGCAATCGTTCTGGCGGATTGCGATCTCTACCTCGCTGTGAATGAATGCTTGAAGGGGGCTCTCACCTTCTCTGGCCAGAGATGCGATGCGATCTCCAGGATACTCGTGGAAAAACCCATAGCGAACAGGTTCGTTGATCTTGTTTTGAAAGAGATCAAGAAATGGAAGGCCGGGGACCCGAGGAGCAAAAAAACCCTTATAGGGCCCCTGATAAACGAGGGAGCGGTGGAAAAGGTGGACGATCTGGTGAAGGACGCAAAGGAGAAGGGAGCGAAACTCCTTTACGGGGGGAAGAAGAAGGGTTTATACTACCATCCGACCGTTCTTGATAACGTAACATCCAAAATGAAGATAGCCTGGGAGGAGACTTTCGGGCCTGTTGTAACAATTATGAGGGTCAGGGATTACGAGGAGGCGATAAGGATAGCGAACCAGAGCGAATACGGTCTGGATGCATGCATTTTCACGAAAGACGTGGACAAAGCGCTGGACGCGGGCCTGCGTCTCGAGGACGGCACGGTGAGCATAAACGCCTCCCCATCCCACGGTCTCGGCCTGTTCCCGTTCGGAGGAGACAAGGATTCAGGGATAGGGAGGGAAGGGATAAGACACAGCCTGATGGAGATGACAAAGGTTCATACGATAATTTTCAAAAAGAACTACTAGTTTTTCGAATCCCTTCAGACCCTTTCTTTAATAAATAAAAACCTGAAACAATATTGATTATATTAGCTGATGCCTTGCCCTGGTAGCTCAGTGGTAACCCTTTTATCTAAAAGGGTTAATCGAAAACAGGAGCTAAAGCTTCCTGGGTCGCTAAAGAGCGTTCGCTTGGTATAAGCTTTTTAGAAAAAAGCTTAAGCAAAAAGCCTACGAAAAGCGAAAGGTCGCGAGTTCAATGAGCGCATGAAGCAGATTTCATCTGCTTCCGTTTGCAATCCTCGCCCAGGGCTTTAATGTTTATTTTTTGCCATCAAAATATACTTAAAGGTATTTAAATATGTTAAACTAAATAAATACTAATGAAAGAGAAAATAAATGAAGAATCAAAACAAATCCTCTTGGGTAGTCTTTTAGGCGATGGGGCAGTGTATCAAAGAGCTAAAAATACTTCTTATTATAGTGAAGTTCATTCAATTAAACAAAAAGACTATCTTCTATGGAAAAATGCAATATGCTTTGAAAAATTTGATTCTAAAATAAGGACATACAAAGGATATGAGAAGAAACAGGGGAAATATTATGAAAAAATAGGAGTATACAGCAGATCGTTAAACAATCTACTCATTTATCGGAAACTATTCTATCCGAACGGAATAAAAAAGGTCAGACAGGAAATTCTGGATCAAATCAATGGACTTGGGTTAGCTATTTGGTATTGTGACGACGGCTCTTACCATCTAACAAAAAAGGTGGTGCGGATAATGACAGATTCTTTTTCTTATAGTGAGCAGAGAATTATTCAAAAATGGTTCAAAGGGAAGTGGAACTTACATTGTAAAATAATTAAAAGAAAGAGAGGGAGTTTTTACATAAAGTTTGATGCGAAAGAATCGGAAAAATTTTTAAATTTGATCAAACACCACGTGCCAGACTCAATGTTATACAAACTGGGCCACTTATGGGAAGGAAATAGTAAAAAAATAGAAGAGGCCTTGAAAAGAGAGTCTATCATCAAACAAAAGTACTACCTAAAGAATAAAGAGAAAATATTAAGGAGACAGAGTACGTACAGGAAGAGAGCTGAAATAAAAAGAAGAGAAAGATTAGTAAAACAGGAATATTATAGAAAAAATAAAGAAAAAATACTTAAAAGATGCAAAATTTATCGAAGGGGAAACAAAGAAAAAATTAGAGATCAAAAAAGGATATATTACAATAAAAACATAAAGAAGATAAAAGAACGGCAAAGAAGATGTTATTTTGAAAATAAAGAAAAAATACTTAAAAGGCAAATAGCATATAATAAAAGACCAGAAATCAAGGAAAGGAAAAGGATATATGACAGAAAGCGTTATTTGAGGAAAAGGAGTGTTTAAAATGTGCCCGTGCGGCAGGAAGCGGAAAAGGAAAAAAATGAAAAAACACAAGCTCAAGAAGAGAAGGAAGAAGATGAGACACAGGAAGAGGAAGTAATTCTTTTTCTGATCCCAGTTAACTTTTAAAAACCAGAATACAAATCTTATAGAATGGATGATCTGAACATTTCAAGGACTTCTCTCGGGATCCATACAATCCTGGGGATAGTTGCGGGATATATTTCTATCTGGCTGGCAGACGTACTGTTCGCGGTTGTGGCAGCGATAGTGATTCTGATAGTAACAGGATACGCGACTGAATTCGCACTGAAGAAAAAGGGCATAAAGTGGTGGATGACGAATGGTGGCGTTTTATACATACTCGTATGGATAGTGAGCTGGGTCTATCTCTTCAACACGGTTTAGGATTTTTATGCTGAGCTTAAAGAAAAGGAAAACGGAATTTTTTCTCTTTGGCGGGAAAGGGGGAGTGGGGAAAACGAGCGTGGCTGCAGCGACTGCCCTCCATTTCGCGGAAAGCGGTAAGAAGACCCTGATCATCTCAACGGACCCGGCCCACTCGCTCTCGGATTCTTTCGAGACAAAAATAGGAGGGGAAATTCGAAAGCTCCGGAAGAATCTCTTCGCTGTCGAAATCGATCCCAAGAAGGCGATGAAAGAATACAAGGAGAAGATCGCTCCCCAGATGGAGAAGATGGATTTCCTGAAGGGTCTCGGTCTGGAGGATACCTTTGATTTCGCAGGGAACACGCCCGGAATCGATGAGCTCGCAGCTTTTGACAAGTTCCTCCAGTACATGCAGTCGAAGGATTATGATATCATCGTATTCGACACCGCCCCTACCGGGCATACACTCCGTTTTCTCTCGCTGCCAGATGTCCTGGACTCCTGGGTGGGGAAGATGATAAACCTCCGGATGAAATTCTCCGGGGTGATCAACACCTTCAAGAAAATCCTCCCCTTTGGCGAACCAAAGGAGGAAGAAAAGAAACTGGGGACAGAACAGCTGGAGGCAATGAAATCACGAATCGAGGAAGCGAAAGGGATTTTAAGCGACAAACAAAGGACGCACTTCAACCTGGTCACGATCCCCGAGGCCATGAGCATCTATGAATCCGAGCGGTCGCTCTCGATACTCAGGGAATACAGCATACCCGTGGAAAACATCATAGTGAACCAGCTCATCCCGGAAAACAGGAAATGCCCATTCTGCACGGAAAAAAGAAGGATCCAGAGCGAAAGGATGGAAGAAATACGGAAGAAATTCAGGGGCTATAACGTGCAGAAAATACCCCTCTACAAGGAAGAGGTCAAGGGATTCGGAATGCTCGAGAAGGTCGGGAAGGAACTACAGAAAAAATAGCCAGAAAATCACGTCCCTTCCTTCCAGCTTGTTAAATATTTTTCCTGCTCATTCGTTAGCTTATCGATCCTTATGTCCATGGATTCCAGCTTCAGTCTCGCTATCTCGGAATCGATCTCCTTCGGAACCCTGTAAACCTTGGTTTCCAGCTTTCCCCTGTTCTTGAGAATGTATTCCGCCACCAGCGCCTGGTTAGCGAAACTCATATCCATTACTTCGGAAGGGTGGCCTTCAGCTGCCGCCAAATTAACGAGCCTGCCCTCGGCGAGAAGATAGATCTTCCTTCCGTTCCTGAGCGTGTATTCCTCCACATTGTCCCTTATTTTTTTCTTGCTCTTGGATATCCCATCTAGTTCGGGTATGTTGATCTCCACGTCAAAGTGACCCGAGTTTGCTATGATCGCTCCTGATTTCATGGAGGATATGTGGTCCCCACTGATCACACTCTTGTCCCCTGTTGCGGAAACGAAGATGTCGCCAATCTCAGAAGCTTTCGACATCGGCATCACGGAAAAACCATCCATCACCGCCTCTAACGCCTTCAAAGGGTCAACCTCTGTCACGATCACGTTCGCTCCCATGCCCCTTGCGCGCATCGCGATCCCTCTCGCGCACCACCCGTAGCCGGCGACAACGAAGTTCTTTCCCGCTATCAGAACGGAAGTGGATCTCAGAATCCCGTCTATCGTTGACTGACCTGTTCCGTAACGATTATCAAACAGGTATTTGGTGTACGCATCGTTAATCGCTATTATGGGGTATTTGAGAGCTGAATCCTTCTCCATCGCCCGGAAACGTATCACGCCAGTTGTGGTCTCCTCTGTCCCCGCAATTATGTTTTTCAGAAGATTTCCCCTCTTCTCGTGTATTCTCGCCACCAGATCCCCCCCGTCATCCATGGTGATGTTCGGATTGAGATCGAGCGCGCTGTCTATACACCAGTAGTAATCCTTGGTGTTCACGCCCCTCCAGGCGAAGACGTTTATGCCTTCCTTGACCAGGGCAGCCGCGATGTCGTCCTGCGTGCTCAGGGGGTTCGAACCGCACAGCGAAACTTTTGCTCCCCCTTCTTTTAGTGTTTTCATCAGAACAGCCGTCTCCTTGGTCACGTGCAGGCAGCAGGCGATAGTTATTCCTTTCAGGGGTTTCCCCTTTTCGAAGCGCTTTCGTATGTTCATGAGAACGGGCATGTGATCCTCTGCCCACTTGATTTTCGATTCCCCATCCTTCGAAAGCTTCATATCCTTTACTTTACTCATGCGAAAACCTGGAATTTTTACATTTTAGTTTAGAAATATAAATATATAACTATGTTGAAACAAACGAAGGAAATGCTGGAGGCGTTAAAAAGGAATGAAGCATACGATGAGCCTGTAAAAGAAATCAAATTAATCCAGACGCACATCTCCTGGGTTTTTCTCACGGGCGATTTCGTGTACAAGATAAAAAAACCAGTGGATTTCGGATTCCTTGATTTCACAACTCTGGATAAACGCAAGAAGTTCTGCAAGAAAGAGGTGGATATCAATAAGATGTTCTCACCTGAAATTTATCTGGGTTTCCTGCCTGTGAACAAGTTCGGGGACTATTCGATAAAAATAAACGGCCCGGGTGAAGCGATAGATTACGCGATCAAAATGAAACAACTTCCACAGGAATTGCTCATGGACAAACTGCTGGATAAAAACCAAGTTGAAACTAAGGATATTGAAAGGATTGTTGATATCCTTATAAAATTCTATTCGAAAACCCAGACCTTTCGCGATCCCCACTCGATAGGCTCGCTCGAAACGGTTAAGTTCAACTGGAACGAGAACTTCAAGCAGACAAAGCCCTTCATAGGTAAAACCATCGACAAGGAAATGTTCGAAAAGATAAAACAGCGAATAGAGAACTTCATGGACAAGAACAAGGATCTTTTCGAAAAGCGATTGAAGGAAGGATTTGTAAAGTGGTGTCACGGGGACCTTCACTCCGGAAACATATTCATAATTGACGAAAAGGTCTACATATTCGATGCGATCGAGTTCAACGAGCGCTTCGCGTGTTCGGACGTGGCGAGCGATATCGCCTTCCTCTCGATGGATCTCGAGTTCAGGAAGAGGAAATACCTCTCCGAATACCTGATCAGGAAATACGTTGAGGACACGGGAGATATCGATCTCGAGAAACTCCTCGATTTCTACAGGTGTTATCGAGCGTACGTGAGAGGAAAGGTGATCGGCTTCCGGATAGAAGATCCGAACATCCCTGATTTCGAAAAGAAAGAAGCCGGAGATCAAGCGAAGGTCTACTTCCAGCTGGCTATGGGGTATGCCAAAAACCTACAAGATCATCAATAGATTCCATACCCTGTTCATCCAATTTTTCAGACAGATGTCTGTTTATTCCTTTTGCCAGCAGGGGTCCTCTCGTCACGAATCCTGTCACATAAGATACGCATGTCGCTCCTCCAACAATCGCTTCGTAAGCCCTTTCAGGGCGATCTATACCTCCGGTCGCTATGATTTTCAAATGTTTTCCAAATTTATCGTATATTCTTTCGACATTCACGAGCATGTTTTCGTATAAATCAGGTCCGCTTAATCCACCAGAACCCATGGACAGGCGTTCGTCTTCAAATGATCTGGTATTCCCGAAATTCACAGAATGCACCCCCGAATCGATCGCATAGGGAATTATCCTCCTGTAATTGTTTTCCACAAATTCCCTATCTGGAGATAACTTTATGATTATTGGTTTTTCCGTTAAGTTTCTGCTCTCCCTGAATAATTCCTTCGCATTTTCAGGATATTTGCTGAAGTTCAGACCCGTTTCCGTGTTCGGGCATGAAATGTTAAGTTCGAACATGTCCGCATAACCCTCCATCCCCCTGATCACATCAAGGTATTCAGTTATTCCGTCCCCGGTTATGTTCAGTATCAGGGGTTTTGGTTTCCTGTAAGACCCCAGGAATTTTTTGTATCCCTCCATGCCTAGATTCTCAAAACCAACGCAGTTGACGAACCCCTCCCCTCTCCTGACGATCGTGGGTTCAGAATTCCATCCTTTCGGGTGTTTCGTTACCTTTAGCGTCACCCCTCCGAAACCGAGCTTCATCGCCTTCTTTATTATGTAGGGCTCATGATAGCAGGCGGCGAGAACGACGGGATTGGGGAGTTCGCAGTTACCGATTTTTGTAAGAAGTCTCTCATCGTCAGTTTCATATCTCCCTAGAAATTCTATCGGAAACCTCAGAAAACTTCTCCCTAGATTTATGGCATAATCCTCAGGAAATTTTGAAAGAAATCCGGAATATAATTTTTCATATGCGTTTCTTTTTAGGGACAAATCAACCCATCTCTAATTGTTTACGAAAACTTTTATCCTTGACCCCAATACTTTATAAATCTCTGAAAACAAAAATAGAATGGGTTTTTACCTTTTCCTTTTCTTCAGGCTGAATGACCCCTCCCCATAAAGGGTTTGCTCATAGAGTTCGGGGTATCTCTCAAGTATCTCGGTTCCGTTCAATTTGGGATCGCTCAGCTCCCAGACGTACGAGCTCTTCTTTCTGTCAAACCTCTTCTTAACAAAACCCCCCTTCTCAAGGACGATCATGTTGGAAACGAGGTTTTCGAGGTTTCTGGGAGATTTATCCGCCACGTGGTTTATGATCTCATTCGTAGTCACAGGACCTTTCTGTTTCTCGAAAAGTTCTTTCAACAGGTTGAAGGTTATCATTGGCATTTGATCACCGAATTGAATTTCAGGAGAGCTTGAAGTAAACCCTCCGGTTGTTCTTCCCCTTGTTCTCAGCCTTGAGGAACTCGATCTTCCCGATCTCCTTCGTGGATTTCACGTGCGTCCCCCCGTCCGCTTCCTTCACCAAGCCTACGATATCAACGATCCTTATTGTATCAACAGAAGGCGGAAGGACGTTCGCAAGCTTGAAGAGGCTTTCATCCTTCAATGCTTCCTCCCTCTTCATGTAGGACACGCGGATGGGCAGATCCTTGTTTATGTAGTCGTTAGATATCTTTACGTATCCGATCAGCTTTTCCTTGTCAAAATTTTCCATGTTCAGGTCAATCCTCGAGTGTTCGAGACCAAGCTGATTCCCTGTTATCAGGGCGCCCGTCTCTTTCTCTATAATTCCGCTGAGAACGTGAGCTGCAGTATGCATGCGCATGAGCAAATATCGTCTATCCCAGTCAATAACACATTTAACCGAATCGCCTTCCTTCAGTCCTTCCTTCGAGACCTCGTGCGAGATCTTCCCGGAGAACTTCCCCACGTAAACAACCGGATACTCAACCCCGTCCTTGATCATCTTACCCGTGTCATGGGGTTGGCCACCAGAATCAGGATAGAAGGCGGTCTTATCCAGTACAACGAAGAACTTGTTCCCCCCTCCTTTCGTCACACTCTCCATCCTCGCCTCGAATTCCCTAAGATAAGAATCGTCCATGTAGAGCGCGTTCATGATCCAACCCCTAATTATAATAGCGGGAGGTGGAGAATCACCTCCCGAAGAAGGTTTTGAACCACCGACCTCTGGGTTATGGGCCCAGCGAGCACTCCAGACTTGTAGGGTACTTTTTCAGACAAAAGGCACCTTGCTCCATCCCGCTATTCTTTTGACTTTAATTGAATTGTTACTAGTTTTTATAAATTTAAATGAAATAGATAGTTTATAAGACTTTAATTTATCCTTTCTGGATTTAACCCTCCTTTTTATAGAGGAATTAATATTAAACCCGTCCAGTATTAACTTAATTTTATCAAGAAGTTGTTTATTTGTATTGATGATTTGAATGTAGCTTTTTTCAAAGTTAACATAACCATCAGAATCTATAAGACCGGAAACCAGTCCCATATTAAATTCTTTATTTCTTTTGAATTTGAAATTGCGAACATATGAAAAAAACTCTTTAGATCTTACCCTTGTTTTGTTACAGTTATATCTCTTGTCTTTAAAAACAGCTGGATTTAAATTCATCCTCTTGAGAAGTTTAATCAAATACTTTTGTATGTCTTTATCTCTTATAGAATTTAGATAAAATTCAACAGTGTAATGCCTGTTTTTCTTATCATGATGAGAATATCCATCACCTAAGAAAAGACCAACCAAATACCCCCTCTCTCTATTATGCAAATTTGATATTATTTCTCCACCCCGCATATTTATTATATAAATCGAAAATATTTAAAATTTTCTCCACCCCGCTATTATATTTTGATTTATTTAAACCATGAAATCCAATAATCTACCAGGTGTCTTGCTTGGATGAAAATAAGGATGATGTCCTGATAACGGACATAATAAGAAAGGTCAGAGAAGAACTGAAAAACCTCGAGCTGGAGAAGAGCGTGGTGATGAGTTCTCTTAAGGATGTAGGCAGCCAGATAAGAAATATAGACAAAAAAGAAATGGAGCTGAGAACGAGAATACAAAAATTGGTTAAGCAGGAGTCTGAACTCAGCAGGAAAAGGGTCAAGCTGGAAAAGAGGCTGGGGGACGTAAAGAAGAAGCTGGTGAAGGTAACAGAGGCTCAGAAATCAATCTCTCAGGCCTTCTGAAATCAGAAGGATTCCCAGTGAATTACGTCTTCCAATTCCTTCTTGTCGTGGGGTTCAGGGTTCTTTTCAAAGTAGCCGAGCGAAAGGAAGCACACGATCTCGAGGTTTTCAGGCACATTCAGGAGATTTCTTACGCCCTCCACATCCTTCTGGAGAGCCGCTACATAACAAGATCCTACCCCCAGGCTCTTCGCAGCGAGAATCATGTTCTCCGCCGCCAAGCAGCAGTCCTCCACACGCCTTTTCACGCCTTTTTCACCACAAATCACAACGCAAGCGGTCGAATCCTTTATGAAGTGCCCCCACTCCACCTGTTTCGCGATCTCCGAAAGCTTCCCCTTCTCAGTTACCATGAGGAACTTCCAGGGCTGTATGTTTCGAGCGGAAGGGGCGAGCCTCCCTGCATCAACGATCTCCTCCAGAATTCGCTTCTCGATCGGCCTGTCTGTGTATTCCCTAACACTCCTTCTATCCTTGATGAGTCTGATGAAATCATTCATACAGAAAAATTGATCCCCTGATTTTAAAGATTTTCTAATATCTTCCAACATTTATCCCGTTTACGATTACCTCCCCCTTCCCCTCTTTGATCTCTCCTATCTCCCTCGCCTTCAATCCCCTTTCCATTGCAACGCTGATAACATGTCCCGGTTTATCGGTTCCTATTGTTATGACGTGACCCATGTTTAAAACTTTATACATTTCCTTTTCAGAGACCTTCAAGCTGTCCTGAACAACTTTAAAGATGGTGTTATCTCTCACCTCAAAATCAAGTTCTGCGTTCAGATTCTTTGGCAAGACCCTTGCTATGTTTCTATACCCGCTTCCAGTGATGGGTGCGAAAAAGTGAATCAAGTTCCTGTATGTTAGTTCGGTCATTAAGGATGAAACAATAAGGCTCGGAGCCGTTAACTCTTCAAGTAACGTCCTGTTAGTCACCTTTTCCTCGAGTTTGTGTATTTTAGCCAACTCCCTTAACAAGGTAAAACCATTTGCTTGAACTGAATACCCTTTATTTTCACTATCATAACTCTCTATTCCAACTATATACAAACCTGACCTAAGATTATCCCTTTTCTTGATCCTCTCTTCATGTTTCCCCCTCCCAGCTGTTCCCAAAGCTGTCCCACCCCAGAGAAATTTCCCTCTCTTTATCTGATGAGGATGACTGGCTGTCTCTCCGCCCCCTATCTTAAAATCATACTTACTAGCGACTTTTGACAGCCCCTTGCCCAGTTGCTCTGCAATCTTTTGATCGGGTTTGTGAAAACTTATATCATCAAGAATTACCAAAGGCTCTATAAATTCAGCCCCCACATCATGGACGTTCGCCCCTACAAGATCGAAAGCGGCATCAGAAACGTCATCTTTCTCCTGATAGCAAAGAATCTTGCTTCCAACACCATCCATGCTGAAACCAATCGCTTCATGCTCCGTGTACATATATCCTGCGAAAATTCCAGGGGTTCTGAGTTTCGGATCAATATAAGAACGCAGTTTTTTAACGAACTCGCTTTCAGCCTCTATATCCACACCAGCTCTGCGATACTTCTCTCCCATAATATCCCCAGGCTGCTGTTTAAACTAACGAAGAAAAATTTTTTATTCCTGTATGTTTCCAATCACTTCTTGAATCTGTCGTAGAACTTCCCTAACAGGTAGCCGAACACCAGAAAGAAGAGGATGTTGACCGGAGTTAAAAGAATGTATCTTGTCTGGATCATTATCAGGGAGAGCCCGCTTCCGGGGAAAGCGAGTTCAGCGAGTCCTGTCCCTACAATGAGCAATACAGCAAAGAAAATGCCCTTCCTTTTCGAGTCCTTACCGAGCAGTTCTCCGTAGAGAACGAGAAAAACGATCCCCAAAACCGCTCCAACAATCAGTCCGCCTATGATCGATCCCGGTATGCTCATCGCGACAGTGATCGGGTAGACCTGTTCGGCGGTTATCGGGATATCCTGGGGGATCCTTGCGAACTGAGCCTGTATCTGCTTTATGATCTCCTCCCTCATCAGGATGGTGACAACCGTCGCGACTATACCCGCGAGAAAACCGTAGACCGCTCCCGCGACAATCCCTGTTTTTATCCCAAGACCCCACTTCATATAACCACTATATATGTTTTGCATTAATAAAAGGAAAGGACTCACTCCTCAACCCTGGGAGCGAGAACGAACGAAAGGTTGACCTTATCGATCGATTTGAAGTTCAGCCGCATGGGATAATCCGTCCCGAATTCGAGATCTACCTGCTCGGAGAGCTTCGCGGCCTTTATCATCTTCTTGAGGTATTCAAGAGGGTATCTGGATTTCAGGGCCTCTGCGGATTCGAGCTTCCTTAAACCTTCCTCCCCCTTCTTGAGTTCCAGCTGCGCGGATGAGATATCCCCTTTCGCCCACATCTTGAAGGCGTCGGGATTCGTTTCCAAAACGACGGAATCATCCACGATGTCCGCATCGGATATCCCTTCTTCCAGAACGCTCGAGTCCAGCTCGACCTTGCCCTTAAATTCGAGCTGATCCAGGGGAGGCTTCTCTCCTGTTATGTCGAGAAGAGGGACCTCAAACCTCCTTCTTCCCCTGCCTTCAAGAACAACCTCCAGAACGTTCATTCCCTCGTCCTTTTTAAGCGTGACTTTATCCCCGGTCTTTATCCTCTTGATGACGGCAACCAGGTTGGCGAGATTCAGTCCGAGCGCTTCCTCCCCGGTCACGTTGAAATCATCGAATGCAGATGCGAGCAACTGGAAGTTAACAACGGCAATCATGCTCCTGTCCGGAGAAACCAGTGACAGTCCGTTAGAATCAACCTTGAAAACTCCCTCATCAATAATCTCAGATATTATCGGAATTGAATTCCTCAACAGATCCACGTTCGACAAAGTTATCTTAAACATATCCTCACCTCATCCTTAAACATTCGCTTTCTCCAGCTCGTTAACCTTCCTGTAAAGGTCGAGATCCAAATCCTTCATGTCCTGTATAACTTCCCCCTGGATCTCGAATCCCTCCTCCATGGGTATTGCCCTGCCGAAAACCCTGACCAGCCGGTTCGCATCGAAGTTTACCGGTTCTTCGAAAGTCACGTTTATTTTCCCTGTCCCGTCGTCGATCACTATCACGTTATCCTTCCTGTCTATCACTGTCCCGAGCAGGCGGACGCGGACGTCCCCCTTCCCGATCTCCGATACCCTCCTGCCTATCGACGGCAGCCTCCTGGGCGAAACGAATCCTTCAAGGGTTTCTGGCATATATTACCTTTATATTGATTTAAAATTTATAAGCGTTAGTTTTATATCGACCCGAAAACAAATCTAGATTATGAAAGCTCTCGTGACGTTACTCCTGTCCCTTCTACTCCTCTCGGTCCCTGCTTATTCTCTGGAGAACAACATGTACTTCTCTGTTGATCCCTCGAAAGAATACAGCTGTGTTTACGTGAACCTCCCCCAGGATCTCGGCCTGTTTTCTGTTGAAAACAACCTGGAATCCATCATTGAGGCCGACAAGGAGGAGAGCCTCTGGATAGATACAACCTACAACAAGGTTCTGGTCAACCCGGGCGTTCTGAACAAGAATCCCGTTTGCTTCCATTATCCCGGGAAGGGGGAAGGCGACTTCTCTTTCTACAGGGTGAAGGTTCATTCCCCTGAGATAGGGGTTTCCAACGAGATGTCAGGAGGTTTGTGCGTTTCTGAGTATGATGATGTTGACGAGACTGAAGCAACCGAAACAACGAACATATGCAGACTCCTGAACGATAACGCGGATCTTTTCGATCTGCAGTTCAAGTACGAAACGAGCTTCGCAAACCCGGGGGAAACCGTTACGAAAACCATCTATCTCACGTCCTACGCGAATCTGGACGTGGATTTGGCAATAATAACAACCCTTCAGAATGACTTCACCAGCCAGACCGTTTCCACCTCCTCAGAGCGTCCTCTGGTGACGAAGAGCTTCAAGGTGAAGGTTCCGGACAGGGAAGGGGAATATTCCCTGATAATTTTTGCAAAGGTCAGGGGATGCGGACTAACGCTGTGCGAGAAGGAAGTTGAGAGCAAGATAAAAGTTCAAAGCGGTTTCGTAAACAAAGGTTTCGTTACAACAATCGTCCCCAAAAACATAAACGTCAAGGAAGCGGGGGAGACCATATACAGGATGCTGATAACAAACTATGAGGAGGCAAAGGAATTCTCGATAGAAACCAGTTCCGACCCTGCCCTGGACATAGACCCGAAATCGATAACAACGAATGTCAACAGGGATGAGGAAAAGACCGTGACTTTCAGGATAACGCCCCCCTCCGAGAATCCAACCCTCTACAGGCTTTATTTCAGGGTCAAGACAGCCGATACCGAGAAAATGGTCAACGCATACCTCACGGTAGGAGAACTGCTTACGGACGCCTTCCGCGATTCAGCGGAAACCGAGAAAAGCGTGAAGGATCCCATAGTTCTGAATAAGATAACCCTGGCAAAAAACGAATTCCTTTCGGAATACAACACAAGTTCTTACGGGGACGAACTCGATGATTACGAGGATTTCAAGGAGGAGCTCGAAAACGCGAGGATGGGTTTGAACGGGAACGGCGGGCAATCGCCGCTCACACCACCCGCGGGCAACGGAGGCGTCGGAGGAATGGAATGGATATGGATCGTTATACCCGTGGTTGTTATAGCGGCCGTTCTCATCTTCTTCATTTACAAAAAGTCCAGGGTTGTGAGGGGATATGAATACCAGCCTAGATTTGAATAAAAATACCAAAACAAATTAATCCTTATGAAAAACGTTTTTTTATTCGTGCTTTCAGGAGCTCATGAAACGCTCCCCCTGGCCGAGCTGGAGGCAGTCCTAACGCTGACGAGTGATTTCGATCTCCTGGAAACTAAGGAGAACTTCGCCGTTTACAGAACCTCCCGCTCAGGTTCGAGGTTTCTGAACACGCTCAGATCACGCCTGGTTTTGACCCATTCCATCCACGAATTTATGGGCTCTTTCTACTGGGAAGACCTGGAAAAGTTCCTGGATACCCTCCCGAGGTTCGAGACCCCCTACAGGGTGAGGGTTCACCTCTATGAAAGGAAGGAGAGGACAGAAACCCTTGAAAAACAAATCGGTGAGATGATTTCGGACGTTATCAGAAAATCCGGGCGGGATCCTTCGGTAAGTCTTGAAAACCCGAATACTTCGATAGAATTTTTCATAACGGAGAACGAGGTTTATTGCGGTTCGAAACTCGCGGAAATCGAGAAGAAACCTTTCGAAGCGAGAAAACCAAAGAAAAAACCCTTCGTGAAGCCCGTATCAATGGACCCCAGGTTCGCCAGGGTTATGGTTAACCTCTCAAGAACGGGAGAGGGAAGAATCCTTGATCCCTTCTGCGGGACAGGAGGGATTTTAATAGAGGCCGGACTTGTTGGGTTAAGAATTTTCGGGGTGGACATGGAGGAGGAAATGGTCAGCGGATGCAAAGAAAACCTGGAATTCTTCAAGCTGAAAGGAGAAGTGAAGGAAGGGGACGCGCGAAATCTAGAGAAAATATTCAGCAGGAACTTCTTCGATGGGATCGTGACCGATCCCCCCTACGGGAGACTTTCTTCCACAAAGGGCAGCGATGTGGAGAAGCTCTACAACGAGAGCGTGAAATCCATCGAGAAAGTTCTGAAACCAAGAAGCTTCCTCGTGATCGCGACTCCAACAAATATTAATATAAAGACAAAAATGAAATTAATAGAAATCCACAGGGAAAGGATAAACAAGAGTCTCGAAAGGAGAATAATGGTTTACAGGAAGTGAGGAGGTCGAAACATGAAGGCAGTGTTTTTCATCCCTTCGGAAAACTATTCGAAAGCGAAGAACTTGGTGTACTCGGACGATCTGGTCTCTAGGCAGTCGATAAACTTCCGCGAATCGAAAGCTTTGGGCCTGAAAAAGGAGGGATATTACCTCGAGATTGATGGTTCTGAGGAAGCGATAAAAAAACTCGCTGAACTGCTCAAGGATCTCGGAAAAGAGGTTGACAAGAAGGAAAAAGAAGAAGTCCTTAAGAAGATCTCGGAACAGGAAGAGTCCGCTGCGGCGGGATTCGGTTCGATTTTCGGCTAGATTGACTGACGCATATTTTTAATATGCGTCTATCGACATGTGCGCCGGTAGTCTAGTCTGGTAGGACACAGGCTTGCCAAATCGAAACCTCCAGCGGGTTTCGATGCATCCAGCGACCATGAATGCAAAAAGCCTGTAACCCGGGTTCAAATCCCGGCCGGCGCATAACATCGCTTTACGTAGGTTTCACCTGCGTCATTCGAAATAATTAACTATTTATTATTGAAACGCGAAATAATAAACATGAAACTTTTTGGCAAATCAGAAAAGGAAAATAAGCCACCCAAGCCACCCAAGCCATCTCGAGCACCACCACCGCCCAAACCACCCGGGCGGGGCATGGGCGCAGGACCGGTTAAACTCCCCCCACTGAAAATGCCCCAGCCGGAACGCCTTCCGCAGGGTTCACCACCGCTCTTCATAAAGGTCGATAAGTACAGGGACGTATTGAAAAACATTCGTAACCTCCGATCATACATTCTCAACCTGAGGGACGCCCTGGACGTTCTGGAGGACATACAGAAGGAACTCGCGAACGGTGTTCACGTGGCTCAGAAAACAGTGGACGAACTTAACATGATACTTTCCTCTCTCGACTCATTTTTCCTGAAGCCCCACGCGGTCGAGCATGAGGATATCGAGGAGATGGAGGAAAGGGAGGAAGAAGCCTACAGACCGCATCATCCCGAGGCTCCTGCACCGAGAGAGATGGAAGGATACGTTAAGGATGTTTACGGTGAACTGGAAAAGCTGAGGAATCAGTTGAAATCAATAGGTTAAATATAAAAACTAATTTTAGTATTTTATTATAACAGGCGGGGGTAGCCAAGTGGTCAAGCACGTTCGTACGTAAGTTCGCGCTTACGTACAGGGGACCAAAGGCGATAGAGTGGTCTTGAACCCTGATTCAAGATGATGTCGATGCTCAAGACCTATTCACTTAGTGGTTTCGCGTAGCGAAACACGCGCAATCGAGGAATGTGTTCCTGGGTTCGAAGGGCGCAAGATTCCGATTTCATCGGAATCCGTCTGGAGTTCCCAGCCCCCGCATGTTTTTCTTTGAAACTCCGATTTCCGCTGTACGAAAAATTTTTAAATACAACAGGTATAGGATAAATCATGGCTGAGGAGAAAAAACTTATCGGGAAGATAACCCATTACTTCACGAACATAGGAGTTGCGGTTATCGAATTGGAAGATACCTTGAAGGTAGGGGATGAGATTTCTATAGAGGGAGCGACAACGAATTTCACGCAGAAGATCGAGTCGATGCAGATAGAGCACGAGAACGTGAAGGAAGCGAAGAAAGGGGATTCGGTCGGATTGAAAGTGAGCGACAGGGTAAGAGAAGGCGATCAGGTTTTCAAGGTCTGAAAGCGAAAAAACTCTGAAACTATTTAAACATTCCCTATTTTTAATAGTAAATATGCCTTACACACTGATAATCGCAGAGAAGCCAAGCGCTTCCCAGAGGATAGCCTACGCATTGGCGGATGACAAAGTGGAAAAGGTGGGCAGGAAAGCCTACTATTTCAAGTTCAAACACAAAGGAAAGGAATTCGTCGCAGTTCCCGCTGTAGGACACTTATTCGTTCTCGACCAGAAAGGATCGAATAAAAAGTGGACTTATCCTGTTTTTGATCTCTACTGGAAGCCCACCTTCGAAAACAAGAACAACCTCTGGGCGAAGAAATACTACAACAACATCGCGAAGCTCTGTAAGGGAGCGAACGAATTCGTGTCCGCATGCGACTACGATATCGAAGGGTCAACCATCGCTTACAATATTTTGAGGTTCATCTGCGGCATGAAGGACGGGAAGAGGATGAAGTTCTCAACTCTAACAAAAGGTGATCTTTTGAACGCATACAAGAAAGCTTCACCGCATCTCGATTTCCCTCAGATAGAAGCGGGATTGACAAGGCACTCGCTCGATTTCCTGTGGGGCATCAATCTTTCCCGGGCCCTGACTCTCGCCCTTGAAAACGCTGGCGGTTACTGGACGCTGTCCGCCGGTCGCGTACAAGGCCCGACCCTCAAGATACTCGGAGAGAGGGAGAGGGAGATAGAGAGGTTCGTGCCCGAGCTCTTCTGGGAACTCGAGCTCCACGGGATGATAAAGGGGGAAGAGATAATCGCGCTGCACGAAACCGGGAAATTCTGGGAAAAGGAACAGGCAGAAGGAATCCTTAACAACTGCAAGGGGAAGGAAGCGAGGGTCGAGTCCCTCGAAAAGCGAATGGTTAAACAACCGCCTCCCTTCCCGTTCGATCTCACCACCCTCCAGAGGGAATCCTTCCGGAACTTTGGTTATTCCCCCAAGATGACCCTCGATATCGCCCAGTCCCTCTACGAGCAAGCGCTCATTTCATACCCGAGAACATCGAGCCAGAAACTCCCCCAAAAACTCGGCCTGAAAAAGATCATTGAGAACCTCTCCAGGCAAAAAACCTACTCGAAACTCTGCGAAAGGCTGATCGAAAGAGGGAAGTTCTTCCCCAAGGAGGGAGAGAAGGACGATCCTGCCCACCCCTCGGTCTTCCCCACGGGCCAGATCCCCAAGAAGCTGAATCCCTACCAGCAGAAAGTTTACGATCTTATAGTCAGGAGGTTCCTTTCGACCTTTGCCGATCCCGCTTTAAGGGAGCACGTTACAGGGATAATAGACGTTAACGGCGAGAAGTTCAAGGTTTTCGGGATGACCACGATCAAACCGGAGTGGATGGAGTTCTACGGGAAGTATGCGAAATTCAAGGAGCAAACCCTCCCTGAGATGAAGAAGGGCGAGACAATCGAAAACTCGGAAGTCCAGATGAACGAGAAGGAGACAACCCCCCCGAACCGCTATTCGCAAGCCTCAATCCTGAAGGTCATGGAGGATCTCGGGCTTGGAACGAAAGCCACGCGAGCGCAAATCCTCCACACTCTTTATGAAAGGGAATACATACGTGAGAAATCAATAAAGGTCACGACCCTGGGCTCCGCCGTGGTGGAGGCCCTGAAAAAGCACTGCCCGGAAATAATATCCGAGGAGCTCACAAAAAAATTCGAAAAGGACATGGAGCTCATACAGAAGGGAAGGAAGAAGAGGGAGGAGATAGTCAAATCGGCAGAGGGGGAGCTTAAGAGGGTCCTGGTCAAATTCAAGGAGCACGAAAAGCACATAGGGTCCGAACTGAAGGAAGGGATAAGGGAGTTCGAGGAGATCGAACATTTCATCGGGGTGTGTCCTGAATGCAAAGGGGAATTGCGGATAATCCGTTCTCACGCCACGCACAAGCGTTTCGTTGGATGCTCGGGCTACCCGAAATGCAAACACGGCTTCCCTCTCCCGCAGAAGGGAAAGCTCACCGTCCTGGAGGAGAAGTGCGAAAACTGCGGTCTGAATATCGTTCAGGTCAAGCAGTTCAAGCGAAGACCCTGGAAGCTTTGCGTGAAATGCGGGTTCGTGATCAAGAAGAAAGACAGCAAAGAAAAACCAAAGAAAAAGGAAGAAACTAAAAAATCCTGAACCCGCTCGGCCTTACTCCTTCTTCCACTATCTCAAACTTAACTGATTTACCTTCCGGGATCGAGCGGTGTTTCGTGATTGTCGCCTTCCTTTCGCTCATCTTACCTGTGTGTTCCACGAAAATGATCGATTTGGACCAGTATTTGATCGAGTCCCCTCCTATGATCTGGTTCTCCCCTGTTTCCCAGTTCTTGAAGGTGTGGGCGGTTATTATAACGGGGATTTTCTTTTTTCTCGCTATGTTGGAGAGGACGGAAAACTGGATCGATAGTTCTTTATTCGCCTCGAGCGTCTCCTTCGTGGGATCCGCGCACTTCAACCGATAGAGAGCGACAGAGGAGTCCAGAATGAGCATGTCGAAATCCTGACTTTCCAGGTTCTTTATAACGACCCCCTGCTCCTCAAAGGTTTTAGGCTCGATCAGAATTAGCTTCTCGAAAACCCCTTCGCCTGCGTGTATCTGTTTGATCCTTTCGGGAGATAATCCTCCCTCCGTGTCTATGTAAACCACTCTCCCCCCGTTTTTTATGCACTCCAGGGAGGCGAGAATACATATGTTGGTTTTACCTACCCCGGGAGGCCCGTAAAAGTTCGTAATCGCCCCTTTTTCGATCCCTCCCGTTAGGGAATGGAAGGGCTCTGGAAGCAGAATTTTTTCTTGATCCATAATGATAATAAAGGAATGTTAATTAAATGTTTTTGTCTCCTCCAGATCCATATTCTCAATAGATTCGTTGTCCTCCTTAAACACGAAGTTCGCTTTCACCTGTTTTTCTTGCAGAACCAACGGAAGCCAGTGCTTATCGTCCGCCCACATTTTTTCGAAGGGGATGTTATCGATGTTGATCCACACAGGCCTCATCTCCTCTGTCTCGGATGCTTCCCCCTCCCATTTTTCAACAAGAAACACGTGAACCCTCTGGTCCCATCCGTTTTCCTTGGGGACAGAAGGGAATTCAAATTCCAGCTCCGCGACCTTTCTGATGTCATCCGGTAAGGCCCTGATCCCTGTTTCCTCCTGCAATTCCCGTAACGCAGCTTCCTCAACCGTCTCATTGTCTCTGACCTTCCCACCGAACCCGTTGAACTTCCCTTTGCCAAAACCCATCTTTTTAAAACCCAAAAGAATCTGTCTGGAAGGTTTTTCTTCACCAGAAAACACAATGTTGCATCTCTCATTTCATCCGCCATAATTTTGAATGACGCTGGGACTGGGAGTTTCGAGCGAAGCAGACTTGTCTGCTTCATACGCCCTTCGAACCCAGAACCCCGTAAGGGGACTAGCTACCCGAGAAACGCAAGCTTTAGCTGCTGTTTTCGATTAACCCTTTTGGGTAAAAGGGTTATTCCAGGCTAGCGCGTTGCCGTTCCGCCATCCCAGCGCGATATTTTGACTCAGGTGAAACCCGAATCTTTCGTTATATATACTAACGAGAAGTTATTTTTAAGAGTTTACTCGATTCTTTTGAGCCTTTCCTTGCATCTTGAACACATGCCGGAATCCGTATCGTAGTGTTCTCCGCAAACGATCGCTCCGCAGAAAGTGCATGAATGGGGGCTTTTAGTCGCTTTCCCGCAGATGAAACACAAAGCCGATCTTTCCATAAAAGCACCTCATGTCCTTATTATCACGGTCCCCCCTTCCTTCCTCCTTCCTCTTGCCTTTCTCTCAGTCCTTCTGCTTATAACGTAGTAGGCCAGTATGGTGAAGAGTCCTATTATGATCAGGACTATTATCATCTCGGTTACAGGGACAGGCTCCCTGATACGCGGAACCACCGGCTGGGTCATGTTGGCCGAGTATCTTATCAGGTCCCTGCAGTTCTGAAGGGCGGTCTCCGTGAGCTCTTTTGCCCTATCCAGATTTCTTTTTCCCAGTTCCTTCTCGGCCTCCAGTATCAGCTCGGTCAGGTCCAGGCACTCGGGGTTGTCCTCGAAGAGGTCCTTGACCAGCCGGATTTCCTCCTCTATTTTGGTCCGGTTCGCGTAGAGATTCTCAAGGTATATGACCGTTGACTGGTTGAATTTAGGGTTGGTCACGCTGCCTGTGATCTTTATCTCATAGCTGTCCTTGGTCAGATCGAAGGTATTTATTGTCAGATCAACAGTGGTTTGTTTGTTCACCTCCAGCAGATTTATGTTGTCCGTACTCATGGAAAGGGAGATATCATCTTTCTCAGGAGTCTCGGCAAATACACGTATGTTGTTGAGGTTCACCTCTCCGGTGTTACTGAATACCACAGGAACATCGGTCCTGCTGTTCGGCATTACAATTACTGGGGAGACAACGGTTATGGTGAGAGATGCTACCTTGGTCTGTGTTGATACCGACCCGCCGCTGTATATATACTCTGTTATAATCTGGACATCCTTCTGATAGTAAGTCACATTCAACGTCACGTTGTTGCTCAACAGGGAGAATTCAGAATCATTCAACTCGAAAACAACGCTGTCTATCCCATACCAATCAGTGTTCGGTGTTAACGTGACTATGCCTGAGTTCTGGTTTATGAAGACATTCACGTTGCTCGGGGTCTGGTTAGTTGAGAATGTCAGGTTGCCGTCATCGTCCGATACATTGTTCTCGTTGTCCGGGTCCCTCAAATGGTAACCGAGGTCTATGTTGCTGTTGGGCGTGTTCATGGGCCAGGTCTGGTTCTGGACAGGGAAGTACAGATAAGGTGGCCTGTTCAGGTTCGTGACGTTAACGTCCCTCCAAGCCACTGTTGTGAATACGCCGTCATCGATCTCCAGTGTGAAATTATGCGTCCCGTTGTTAAGTCCGGAGTCCTCAAAGCTTGACTTGTATATAATACTTCCGGCCTGCCCGCCGCTCGAATGACAGTTGTCAATGGTCCTGTTCAGTGAACCGTCCTTGTACCACCTGCACGTAAGACTGTCATCGTTGGGGTCTGAAACGGTTATGAAAAAGGTTATGCTGTCGTTCTCCACTATGCTCCTGTTGCTGGGAGTGGTAAACCACGAATCAAGGTTTGGCGCCTGGTTGGGAAGCCCAACCGTGAAGTTTACAACCGTCCATCCTGTCGCGTTTTTGGGATCCGTCAGGTTCCCGCTGTCCCTCACCGTCGCGTTGATGGTGTAGTTTCCCTCATCCTTGTCAGGAGGCACGAAACTTATCACTCCCGTGGTTTGGTTGACTGCAAAGATCGAGCAGTTCATGTCGCTTACATTTATCTTTGAGCAGCTCAAAAAGGTCACGTTGTAATAGAAGGGGACATTGTTCTCCTCATCTGTCGTGGTCGAGCTGAGGTTCATAAAGAAGGTGTTGTTTACCAGTGCACTAGTGTTTGTGAAGTTCATGACAGGAGGATCGTTCACAGCGTATACAGTTATGTTTAACCACTCCCAGTCAAACAACCCTCCGCTGTCAAGAGGAGTGATGTTCACAACATAAGTTAGGTTATGGGAATTGTTCGTCCATGAGTCATTAGTCGCGGTGAAATTTATAACACCCGTGGTTGAATTTATGTCGAAGAAATCGAATCCCGAAAGAACGTTTATGATGTACGTCAGGCTATCCCCGTAGGGCGTTTCAAAGTCTATGTCCGTCGTGTTCTCCCCCACGTTGCAGAAGTATTCGTTTTCTTCGTACGTATAGTTCGCGCACGAGAAATTCAGGATAGGGGGGTCGTTTATGTTCCAGACGGTGAAATTAAATACCACGTAATCCTCCCTCCCAAATGTATCGTTAACTATGATCTTGATGGTGTAGTTTCCGACCTCGGAATTGTTCATAATGGTGTAATTCATTATCCCCATTACCGGATCTGAAGGCCAGAGACTGCTGTCGGTTTCTATGGGGAAAAGCGTGGTATTCAGGAGGATGTCGTTTATATAGGTCTCTATTCTGAACGTCAGGTTATCGGTTGCGTTGTCGAGATCTGTTGCGTTAACGGAGAGGAAGAAGGACTGGTTTTGAGTGGCGTTCTGGGGGGAGGGAACGAGTGTGGTTATGTTGGGCTGGTAGTCCGGGACCAAGGTAAAGTTGAATTCCACCCAGTCAGTGAGATTTCCTCCATCCATGACGGATATGTTAAGCGTATAATTCCCGGAGTCCTTTCTCAGGGGGCTGGTGTAGTTTATCTCTCCCGTTGTCTGGTTGATGTCGAATACCGAACAGTTCGTGTCGCTTATGTTGAACGTTTTGTTGCAATAGGTGAAATTCAGATAGAAGGTAAGACTCCCGTTGACAGGATCACTGTAAGGAACGTAGGAAGGGAAATCATCCGGATCCGTTGTGTTCTCCCCGACATTGCAGTAGTATTCAATGCCTTCAATAGAGCTATTTCCGCAAGAGAAGCTGATACTGGGGGGATCATTTATGTTAGATACCGTGAAGTTGACAAGGATAAAATACGTTCCGTTCTCCCTCCCGTCGTAAACAGAGATGTTTGCCGTGTAGTTGCCTACCTGGTTATTCTGGATGGGAGTGAAATTCAGAGTGGCATTCCCCAAACTCGTTCCGTTATCTAGATACACAGTTTCGTTCAGGGTTACCGGGAAGAGGCTTGAGTTGTAGTAAACGGAAAGGTTCCTGTAGAGGGTTGTGGTGTCGAAAACCAGGGTTCCGTTGTCTATGTCACTGGCGTTTATAATGAGCGTTACATTCTGGTTCTGTGCCCAGAACTGGTTCTGCACGCTGTCAATAAAGGGTCGGTCGTTCATGTCAGTGACGACGAAGTTCACGACCTGCCAGTCCGTCTCGTTGGGGAGCCATGTGTATGGAGGAACCGAGGTCGCGTTGTCTCCCGGATCGGTCACCGTGAAATTTATCGTGTAATTCCCCACCTCGTGATTTTCAAAAACCTCTGTCCGGTCTATCTCTCCTGTCTGAGAGTCTATCGAGAGCAGGCCTGAACAGTTCGTTAGGTTCGAATGCTCCGCATTAAACGGCCTGTAACACGAGGTGAACGTCAGGTTGAAGTAGAAGGGCCCGCTCGGGGTTTCCTCATCCGTTGCGTTAATGTCGTAATAAAAAGAGGAGTTCTGGTAGGAAACGTTTGGAACGCTCCCTAGGACAGGCTTGTCGTTGACCGCGTTCACTATGAATTCCTTGTCAGAGGTTGAACCCTCCCCAACCGAATCCTTGTCCAGAAGGGTTACGAAAAAATCCCCGCATCCGCTGTCATCCGTTATGCTGATTGTAACCATCCCGGTAGTTGAATTCATCGAGAAGCCAGGGAATTCGGTTCCTGCCTTGTAGCCGTAAGTGAGGTTTCCCTCATCGATATCATCTATATCGAAACAATCAGCGCTGAAATTGTATGTGCATAACGTGTCCTCGGAGCAATTCTGAGTTGCAAGGGGAACGTATATCCCCGCGGGCGTGTTCGTTACCGTTACGTTATCCGTTGTGTTAAGTATGTCATAATTTTGGGAAGAACCATCGCAGGTTACGTTCCAGTAATAAAACCCCCTTGAATCAAATGTCCTGTTGTGTTCGTAAATTTTTAAGGAGGAATTGAAATACATGCTGGTGGTGTTCCAGACGCCCGAGACGTTGACGCTTATGTTGCACCCGATACCCGAACCGTTTATGGGTTCGCCTGAGGTGATGTTCGTGTAGTTCGCGAAAAACTTCGCTAAGGTTGTGGAATTCGGACCGCCTCCCTGCGGGCTCCCTTCTGCATATACCTTAAGGGAACCTCCCTTGGAATCGGTGAGGTCCCAGATCTCAAGACTCGCGTTGTCCCCTGTGACAGAGGATGTGGAAGACCCGGTGAATGTCAGGGAAGAGAAAAGAAAAACTACCGAAGTTATCAATATTATCAAAGCTATCAATACGCCAGCATACCCCTTCATAGAGTAAACCCTCTAAATAATTATATGTTTTTGAACCGTTAAATAAGAACTTTTCCGGGGCGGACTTAAATTTATATTGAAGGCGACTAATAATTTATTATGGTCGAGGCTGGGGGTGTTACAGAGGGTACTGTAGGGGAATATTCAAGGAACCTGGAAGTCATCCGAAGGGAGATAGCAAAGATAATTGTCGGCCAGCAAGAAGTTGTGAACGGCCTTCTTCTCGGCCTTCTCTGTAACGGGCATGTTCTTGTGGAAGGAGTTCCCGGAATAGCAAAAACCCTGCTGATACGCGCGCTTGCAAAGGTTACAGGTTGCGAGTTCAAGAGGATACAGTTCACGGTTGATCTCCTCCCAACTGACATAACGGGCATCACGGCCTATCACAAGGACAAGGGCTTTTACGTTGTTAAGGGCCCGGTATTCACGAATTTCATACTTGCGGACGAGATCAACAGGGCCCCTCCGAAGGTCCAGTCCGCCCTGCTGGAGGCCATGGGCGAACGTCAGGTGACAATCGGAAAGGAAACCTTCAGACTGGACGATCCCTTTTTCGTTATGGCGACCCAGAACCCGATAGAGACCGCGGGGACGTATCCCTTGCCCGAGGCGCAGGTGGACAGGTTTCTTTTAAAACTTTACATGGAGTACCCAAACATCGGCGAGGAACAGAGAATCCTGAAACAGAACATAAATTTATACAAATTCGAGAACTTTGGATTGAAACCGGTGATATCCCCCAAAGATATATTGCAAATGCAGCAGGACGTCAAGAACATATACATGAGCAAAAAGATCGAGCAGTACTGCGTTAGCCTGACCGATGCGACCAGGAACCCGAAAAAATACAAGATAAAGCTCGGCCGCTACATCCAGTGGGGAGGTTCCCCAAGGACTTCTATCGGATTGTTCATAGTTTCCAAGGCCAACGCCCTGATCCACGGGAAGAACTTCGTGATCCCTGATTTCGTAAAGGAGGTCGCCCACCCAATAATGAGGCACAGGCTGCTCTTAAATTACGAGGGCCTGGCCGAGGGAGTAAAGACCGATGACATTATAAAAGAGGTCCTTGAAAAGGTCCCGGTGCCTTAAAATATGGGTTGACCAGGGAAACAGAAATTCTAAATTTTTAATTAAGCCAGGACAAATATATAATCATGAAAAAAGGCAAAAGGGAGAAAATACTCCATCTGGACGTCATCGCCCTTCTGAAGAAGCTTGAGATCATAATCAGAATACTCGTAAACACCCAGGTCATGAGCAGGTACAGAAGCGTGTTCAAGGGTAAGGGCCTGGAGTTCGAGGACTACAGGGTTTACGCACCAGAGGATGATGCAAAGAGCATTGACTGGAAGGCAAGCGTTCGATCAAACGAGATACTGGTAAAGGAGTATAAAGAAGAGAGAGATCTCGATGTTTATTTTTTGCTGGACACCAGCTCCTCAATGATATTCGGTTCGACCGAAAAGCTGAAACTTGAATACGCAGCGGAATTCGTCGCCGCTTTTTCCTATTTCGTCATGAAGGCAGGAGACAAGGCAGGTCTTATTATGTTCAATGACAAGGTGGTGAACATGATCCCCACAGCCACGGGCGAACAGCATTTCCACATGATTCTGAGATCTCTGGTCAACGTTGATTTTTACGGAGGCGGGTACGACCTCAAGAAGGCCATAGATTTTCTGATGAAAACAACAAAGGAGAAGGGTCTGCTGGTTATAGTTTCGGATTTCATAGGCCTTGAAAGGGAGTGGGACAAGATAATAAAGAAGGCAAGCGTGGTTTTTGACGTGATAGGGGTTATGGTAAGGGACCCGAGGGACGAGAAACTACCGAAAGAGATAGGACAGGTTGTTATTGAAGATCCGTACACCGAGTCGAACCTTGTTGTTAACTCGAGAATGATAGCCCCCGCGTACGAGAGATTCGTCAGCAGAGAGGAAGAAACGATAATGGAGACTTTCCTGGAGAGCAACGCGGATTTCCTGAAACTCCTGACATACCAACCATTCACCAAAATCCTGATCGAGTTTCTGATAAAGAGGAGGCAGAGAATATTGATGTAACGTTTTCGAATCCGGTTTACCTCTGGTTTTTGGTAGCCATACCCCTGATGATTCTCGCTCACTACCTGAGCCTGAGATTCACTAGAAGGAAGGCGATAAAGTTCGCGAATTTCCCCGCGATGGAAAGGGTAACAGGAAAAAGGATACTCTCCAAGAACTACACCCTCTTGTTTTTGAGGCTGATAACCCTCTGTTTGCTCATATTTGCCGTGGCCGGGACCACCTTTTGGTATGAAGGTCAGACAAGTGATTTTGATTTCATACTCGCGATAGATTCCTCAGGAAGCATGCTGGCGACTGATTACACACCAAACAGGCTCGAGGCCGCAAAGACAGCGGCTTTCCTTTTTGTCGACAACCTTCCCGAAAGGTCAACGGTGGGAGTGGTTTCATTCGCGGGGATAAGTTTCGTCAAGCAGAAACCATCCCCGGATCTGGAGAAAATCCGAAATGCCATAGATAACATCTCAGCAGAGCTTGTCGGTGGAACCGCGATAGGTTCCGCAGTCATAACCTCTTCAAACCTGCTGGCCGAATCGGATAGAGCGAAGGTCCTGATTCTGCTGACAGACGGTCAGAACAATGTCGGCCCCTCGATAGATACAGCGATAGGCTACGCCAACGAGAACCACCTGACGATCAACACCATAGGCATAGGAACAGAGGAAGGCGGGGGTTTCCCCAACCTGACCTTTGTCTCGAAGCTGGATGCGGAAACACTGAAAACAATTTCAAACAGCACGGGCGGAAAATACTACGAGACAAAAAACGAGACCGAGCTCTCGAACGTTTACAGGGAGATCGCGCTTTCAAGCGTGCAGAAACTCTCGGTAAACCTCTCCCTCTACTTCCTTTTTATCGCGATCGTTCTGCTGTTCACTGAATGGGGACTTGCAAACACGAAATACAGAACACTGCCTTAGGCGAACCTCTACCTGCTCAGACTCTTCATTATCCTGTTGTAGAGCTTTATGATCCTCACGGTTTCCTCATAGAGGCCTTCCTTCTTCCTGTCAGGTATCCTGTCGTAGAGGAAGCGTATTTTCGAGTAGATCTCGCTCGCTCCCTTGAAATCCTTTCTCTTCAGCGCCTCCTCCCCTTCTGATATCATTCCCCTGAGCTTTTCGAAAACTTTCAGGTCCTCGCTGGTAAACCTGACTTTCTTTTCAGGTTTTTCTTCCTTGACTTCCCTGACTTCCAGTTCTATTTTCTCCTTTTCCACTTTCGGCTCTACTTTTTTCAGTTCCTTCTCTGCCTTCGCTCCGAGAGCTTCCTGCATCCTCACCCCTGTCAGTCCCTCAACTATCCTTATCGCATCCTTCACCGTGAGTATCAACATTGTGACCGGAACCTCCTCCTTTCCGTACTCTATCTCTGAAATTCGTATGGAGAAGTTGGTTATCATGCCTGAGAGATCCTTCTTTATCTTCTTCCTCCTGACAATCTCGTTCAGCTCGATGTA
>WVZE01000045.1:54728-59618 GCA_011772645.1 Candidatus Aenigmatarchaeota archaeon
AGCCGAAACCCTCCTCACCGATTTCTTCCCGATCTCGAGCTGTATGAGGTGGAGTTTTCTAAGGGTTGTAACGCCAAGAAGCTCCACATCTGTGAGTATCGGCCTCTTCCTCCTCCTGTACGTAAGAACGATGTAGTGCCACCCCCTGTAGAGCAGTACGGAGGCCAGGGAAAGGAGAATTATAACAATCAAGTATTCGATCATCAGAAAACCGCAATCCTGGAAGCACGTGAAAATCTCGTCCTTCTCGCACACGTTATCCCCGCACTTCGCCGGTAAAACGATCTCGCACGGAGGACAGGGCCCTCCGCAGTCTATCCCTTCCTCGCAAACCACCGTCCCGTCCGACATTCTGTGGCAGTTCTGGATCTTATCGCTGCAGGTAGGGCACGGAGGACAGGGCCCGCCGCAGTCAACGAGTATCTCGCACGAACCATGATGACAATTCTTCACCTCGTCCTCGCAGCCTGGTTCCGGAACGTACGTACACGGCCTCATTTCAGATGGTCTGTTAAACGTGGTTCCGCACTCGTTCTCGTCCCAGCATTCCCTTGTCTGCACTTCATACACAGGACACACAGACCATTCCGAACACCTCCACTCCTCCTTGCACACGGGCGGAGCACCTGTTGGCGGCCTGGAAATCCCTCCGGGTGGCGGCTCTGTCGGAACATCATTAACGATCAGGGTCCAGTTGTGGTAATCCGTCAGCAGACCATCGGATATTACAACGGTCACGTTGTGTGTTCCCGCTGAGGTATAGCTTGCGGAGTACGTATAGCTGTCATTGGTCTGGCCGTTTAATGTATTACCGTTCAGATACCACTGGGTTGAGGGTGTGGTCCCGTCCAGATCAAACTTGGTTATCCAGAACAGCTGGGATTCCCCCTCATCGATTTCCACGGTGTGGTTTTCAGGGTACCATGAAGTTATGTTGGGCGGGTGGTTGATTGCAATCACCGAGAAGCTCACTATCTCCGTTGCCATGCATAAACCGTCCGTTACCGAGATGTTTATCGCGTACGTCCCGTTGTGGCTGTCGTTGACAAAGAACTGGATTGTCCCGTTGGTGGGGCTTATGTTGAAGAACGTTGAGTTATCATAGAACGTGAGATTCGACCATTCAGGCTTGACATCCACGTCCGTCGCATTCGTATCGTAGAAATACGTCTCGTTTATTATAGCTGTTTGCGCCCCTATGGGCGGGTCAAAGTAAGGACAATCGTTGATATCGGTTATATTGAACTCCACGGATTGCCAGTCTATTAGATCGTACGGGTCCCTAACCCATACTATAACGTCATGCACACCCACATCACTCTGTGTCGGGACGAAACTTATCACCCCTGTGCTGGAGTCTATCTGGAAAAAAGTGGCTGTATCCCCGAACGTCAGAGTTTCATTTTCAGGGTCGGTTGCGTTCACATCATACCAAAAGTAATCGCTCTGGTTCAGCTCAAAGTCGGGTATGGAATCGAGGATGGGGGCTTTGTTCTCCTCCTCCACCTCAAATAGAACGACTTCGGAATCCTTCTGAGTCCCGCAGCTCCCGATTATCCAGATCAGGACGGTTTCGTTTCCCACCTGGCTCTGGTTGGGTGTGAACGAGATCACGCCCGTCACGTTGTTTATTTCGAACAGAGAGGTGTTGTCGTAAAACCTGACGCCCGTGTCGCTGCTCGTGTAGTTCGCATCGTAGTAATAGGGATCATCAACATACGAAGTCTGTGGGGAACCTATCGGGTCAAGGGAGGCATTGAGTTCCACGCAAAAACTAACTCTCCCAGTCCCTGCCCTCGCGGTTATCCCCATCCTGAAAGCATAGAAAGAGACTTGGAGAAGAAAGACCATTATGAATATAGCAATCAGAATCGCTATCACGTTGTTCGAAACCTCTCTCATACCCGACCTCAGATGTTAAAGTAAACAACCTGCAGTTTCCCCGTATAGTTTCCAACATCCGCATCAATAGGTACATCACAGCTGACAGACACGTTTTTCGATTCGTTTGAGGGAAGAACGAAGTTGTTATCCGAAACATAGACCCATTTTGAGAGATCACCGAATGTCCTTATCTGTACAAAATGCGGATTCTCATCGTAGTTGTCCAGGATTATCTTTCTCGTGCTGAGTCCCCCCTTTCTGACCTTGCCAAAATACAGGGCATCCGTGCGGGTATTCACACCCACCATATACCCCTCGGTCACCTTCAGGTGCATATCGACCTCTTCTGTCGAATATATAACAAAATTTTCAAACCACAAATACGTGAAAGATATGGCAAGCAGGACAGCAACAACGGTTATCAAGATTTTATTTTTCCTTTTCAAAACACCACCAATATTTAATTTGGTCAAAAAGAGTTAAATGCTTTCCAGCTATGCCAACCTTACCTGTTTGAATTTTTTCCTCCTTCTCCCCACTGTGAGCAAAATCAACACCACGAAAATTATTATCAGTATCACCACGATTATCCACATCACATCAGGGAAAACAAACCCCGGTTTCTCTATCACTCTCAGTGTGAATTCCTTGGTATCGGTTTTGTTTAGATAAGACAGTGTAGCGATGCCTTGATATTCTCCCGGTCCCGGTGCATCCGAGGTATCCCAAAAGTTAGTGAACTCCGCCTTTTTCCAGGGGTTTAAAACCATGCTCGGGCTCTGCGAACTTCCCGAATAGCTCCCTCTCTTGGCTGTTATGGTTACGTACGCATTCTCTATCCTCTGACTCCAGTAGCTGATAACTTCGGTTTTTATCGTTCCTATGGTTCCGTTAACGATCGGTTCGTACGTAACATTCAGAATCTTAGCGGTGGGGGATCCCACCCTGAAGTCTTTGGAGAGGAACGTTTTGAAACCATCGTAGTCTATGGTTGCATTCGCCAATAATTCCCCGGGCTCCACATTGGCCATCCACTGGGCCTTGAATTCTGTCCATACGGACGGTTCCATTGACTCGATGTTGGTTTTAACAAAGGCTATCTTGTTTCTATCCTGGTCGTAGATGTCTATCGCCCCCTGCGCGCTCTCAATCGTTTGGTTCCCCCTGTTTATCGCACTTATCGTGAATGTTACGATCTCACCCACCTCCCTGCTGTCTACCGTGAAATCCGCTTCAATGTACTTGCCCGGTATAGGAACGTAAATCTTTAGATCCGTTCCAACCTCCACCCTTCCTCCCAGCATGGTCTCCCCTTCCGGCCCTCCTACAACCTGACCTGCCCATACCCACAGCTGATGTCTTCCTGGTTTTTCAAGCTTTTCGGGCAACTGAAGAACAAAATTAACGCATTTTCCACCGCCCGGCATACTCTTTGGAGCCAGAACAAGGTAGTATTCACTGAGCGTGGCGTATTCTGTGAGATCACCCCTCAGTATCATTTCCACCTCGAAGTAACCCTCAATGGAGTTTCTGATACAGATGTTTCTTTCAACCCTCATGTTCGGCTCAAAATTAAATTCCCCCAGTCTGCCCGGTGTTATGCCCAGGGCAAGGACATTTATCGGGAATAGAAAAAGAAAATTAAATATAAAAATAAATAAAATTGTTTTTTTTGCCATGCTACTCACGTTGCTGCAAGTTTCTTAACAACTGCCTGCTGCCGTAACTGTTACGGTGTTGGTTTTCGCTCCGGTGGGTGCATTAGCTGGGATGGTCAACTGGAAGTGGATTCTTAATTCGTCGCTGCAGTCCGTGTGGTTCAGCTGTGAACAGACCGTAGTACCTGGCGAACCCACGTAAATCTCTCCCCAGGACGCGTTCAATGTTCCTACGCATGCATCCGTGTAACTACTGAGAGGACAATCACCAGGAGGGTTTGTAGGCCCCCAAACGCTTTCGTTGGCTAGTCCTGCGAACATGAATGATGGACTGCTTCCTCCTATGAACGTCGCTGCAGAATCAGCTGCGTAAACCTTTATGCATGTAGCAGGATCGTTACCGTCATTCTCCACAACGAAAGGATGTGCGCAAGTCGTGTCACCCGCGATTCCGTATGTGCAATCCGTTACGTTCCCCTCGCTGCCGTTGTTGAAGAATCTATCGGAAACTCCTCCAGTTCCTTCTGGGTTTGACTTGTTGGTTGCCAATAACAAGTCACCGGCGCTGTTCGCATAACCGGGCCCGAAGATACTCTCGTTCCTCAGCAGCGTTATCGAGATCGCGCTTTCTATTGTAACGTTTGCCTTTCCTACGCCTGTTGTCGCGAATCCTGTGTACTGGATAACTGGGATCAGTGTAAGCGTGTTCGCTAGTCCTACTATGGAAACCAGTATCGCCACTATCAATAAACCCGCAAGCAAATTATTCGATATTTCAGCCATATCCATTTTCCTCCTATCTATACTATTTTTTCAAAGAGCATTAGTTACTCTCTCTCGCTTCCACCCAATATGGTCAGACCAACCACGCCGTTGTTCGTACTTCTAGGCGTGGAATCTCTCGGGCTCAGAATTTCCACCCCAACCACACCAGACCCTTCTGGTGGGGGGGCTTCGGGAGCCACATACAGGTTGCTCAAAACCACATAGGTTCCCATCACGGATATCAGGATCAAAACCATAGCGAGAACCAAGAGCAATCTATTATCTATTTTTGCCATAGATACCAACCCTCAATATTATATGTATATATTTGTTTTAACTTATTTAAATTTATATTACATCAACATATTTAAACCCTTTCTATTCCAAGATTCACCTTGCTTCCGACAACTCCCTTGTTTTCGATTGAAATCCTCCCGTAACCCCTTCCTACGCTCAACGTATCGTTGATGTCTATGTTGTCATAACTAAGCATTATCTTCAGGGGATACTTGTTCCCCAGGCCGTACGAAAAGGTCGGGGAAATGTGTGAGAGGAATTCGCCTTTCTCTATCATACCCATCCT
>WVZE01000006.1:0-13170 GCA_011772645.1 Candidatus Aenigmatarchaeota archaeon
ATGATTTCTCCTGCGACGTGAAGATCACCCCCCCTGGTGAGGCCCTCACCGGGGAGAACCAGATTGATGTCACCATAAGGGTTTCGGACGGGAAGACCTACACGCTCACCAACCAGACCAGGGTTTACCTCCTTCCGGGCGAATTCCAGATGGACATACAGTCCATCACCCCTGACAAGCTTTACTGCCAGGGACACAAGCAAACGAATCCTGAGCAGGTGAAGGTGAACGCCAAACTCATGAACCTCCAGGCGGATTCCCTCCTCCAGGAGAAGATAATATTCGATGGGCAGGAAATCCAGCACGCAGACAGATATTGCACCTTCCAGGCGGGCAGCATAACCTGCAACATACCCACCGCGAAACTCCTTGAAAAGGTTACGTGCGGCCAGGGAGAGCTCGCTCCCGGCGAAGGCCTCCATTACTATTCATTCTCACTCAGCGTTCTCCTGAAAAAGGGAGAGGAATTCATCCAGGTTTCCGGCTCCACCGACCTCGGTGTGGAAGCGATCCCCCTGCAGGCCTACCTGGAGATAACGGACAGCGACATAGAAAACGGGTTCCTGAAGGAATCGATAAACTGTCTCGGTTCGAGGACCATAAGGCTGGGGGACGGAGGGAACTACATACGCATACGCTACGCCGACCTCCTTCACCAGACCCCGGAGGAAAGCGACCTGACCTGGTCCTTCAGGCTGGACGCCTACGATGACAGCGGGAAGCTCACGAAGGGGATGGGGAGCTCCCCCACCGCGAACGCGACCATATGCAAGATGAAGAGCTACCAGCAGGTGGGCGTTCACAGGTATGAGGATTACGAGTGCACGCTCTTCGTGGACAGGCAGATGTTCCAGAGGTGCGCTACCGGGGAGGGAACGATCACTCTGACAGTCCTTTCCAAAACCATGGGAAGATCAGCCGAAGGTGAGTTCCAAGTCGCGATAAGCAGGGGAGAGGAGGATTTCAACCTTTACATACAAGTCGAGAAGGACGCGAGCGATGAGATAACCTGCTGGGTGGTCAGCGAGGACGGCAGGTGCAACCTCGAACGTTCCCAGCTGAACGCCACCCTCTCGGTCAAGAACCGGGCGAAGGGAGACATAGGAGATCTCAGGCTGCTTGACTCGGACATACAGTTAAAGGGAGGGGACATAGATATGGACGTTTACTCCCCATACTGCAGGGAGACCGCGAAAGGGACGAGGAAGTTCCAGTGCGGCTTCGGGATCAAGCCCTCCATGAAGATCGAGGAGAAGGTATCGAACGAGACCGAGCACGAACAGATATTCAAGGATATAGATCTCGGAGAGCTCGAGTTCACCGCCCTTGTCAAATACGCGGACGGTCTCGCAGAGGACTCCCTGAAAGCGAACATAGGATCTGTCACGATCAAGCCCCAGAAGGATCCGAACTTCCTGGACTACCAGAAACAGAAAGAAAAAATGAAAAGTGTTGTCAAAACGGTTCAGGATATAGTAAAGGGCGTGTTGTTTGTTGCGGGCTTCTGCGTGACCTGCGCGGCAGGGACATGGATATACCAGGGGGCAACAGAAAACAAGACCAAAACAAGCCCGTATGAACCAGAAAATTACATACCTGAAACCGGAGGAAAAATCGGGTTTGCAGATAGTACAGACTACAATAAATGTTGGGAAGGTTGTAAGGGCAGTTGTATCAGCAATCCAGCAGAATGTTCGATTTTTCATGAAGTCGATGATGATTTAAGTTACCCTAATGGTTGTGCATCAGACCAACAATATTGTTGTTGTCCCAAAGAACAAAGCGAATGGGAACCTCAATTAACTTTCCCCGAGATCCCAAGCGGCATTACAGACACCACCAGTACGTTTAATACAGTTATAAATGAGAATACTGAAAAACTAACAAAGTGTAGAGACTGGACATGCGCTATCATAGTTCTTGTGGCTGTCGCAGGTTTGTTCGCCTTTTTCGAATTTTATCTTGGCAAGAAGATCTTCAAGGGAGACTATACTAAATGGCTTATGCGCGGCTTTAAAGCTGGTCTCATCTGTGTTGTACTTCAGATACTTGGAGGTGTGCTGGGAGAAGGAGAAGGCGATCATGTTTTGACAGTTATAGGAGAAGGATTAAACAAAGCATGCATATTCCTGGCGAGGGCATTCCCCGCCCTGATCGCATTGTTAAGTATAGTGATGAGGTGGATAACCTTCGAGATGTGCGTGGAGGACATAGAGAGAAGCCTAGATCAGGGATACTACGGTAGCGGGGAAGGAGCTTCTGCCTACCGTTCAGGCCTAGTAGGGACGCAGTCCGCGCTCTCAAGATTGCAGGGATGCATGAACCAGTTCAACCGGATCAGCCAGGAAGCCTGGATGATTGGGCAGTCAATGGCATACAGCGGAGTCGGTCTGTGGGGAACGGCTTCCTTGAGGCTTACAAGAGAAAAGACCGGTGAGGATCTCGAAAAAAGCAAAAAAATATGCAAGAATGAACAGATAAAGTTTGAGGTAAATAACTGGTGCAAGGTTATAATGGAAAGCGGGAATGACGCACAATGGTTAAGGATAACGAGCGATAGCGGAAATAGTTGTAGAAACGTTCCGCTATTCTCAGCCGAGACATGCCGCGCATTTTATGGTTACGGATACGGGACCGGCTGGGGATCCGGCTGGGGAGGAGGCGGTTACAGAACTCTCACCCAAGCTCCTGGAAAAAACAAAGGTATTTTCTCTCCAGTGACGTACTGTGGTGATGATGATAAGGTAGAACACATATACACTTTATTAAACCCAGAATACACTTTGCAAATAAAATACTATCCGAACTCAGACTGTTAACCCCTTATTATTTTTAATTCTTTAAGGATCTCGATCCAGCTCCAGGCCCAGATCACGGATTCGAACGCCCGGATCAGATCGTTCCCTTTAAGAAAATATTCGCAGTCCTTTACGTACGCTCGAATGTTCTCGATCATTCCATCTCTTTCTTTGTCCAGAACTTCGATTTCCCTGATCTCCTCTCTTATCTTTCCCAGCCATTTTTCGGTTTCCTTTCTGAGCTCGCTCTCCAAATCCATAGTTTTAAATTGTACGATGGGATAAATAAAGCATGGTTTTGGAGTTTTTGGGGCAAACAGATATCGTGATATTCTTCGTTATTTTCGTGATATTCATAATTATCGCTTACAAAGTGGTGAAGTTCGTTTTCAAGGCCTTCATAGTCGGTCTGGTTGGAGCTCTGTTCCCGATAGTGGGGAATCTGCTCTTCAACCTGGGGATCGAGATCAACCTGTTCAACATATTCTGGTTCGCCCTCACGGGAATAGGCCTGTTCATCCTCTACTCCATCATAAAGATGGGATGGAAGTTCCTTAAGGTGGTAACCTGGCCGTTCAGGAAGGCAAGGGAATCTGGAAAGAAAAAGCAAAAGCAAAAATGATCACATCTCTCCCCTTTCCCTGAGGTTGTCAAGAAGGATCTTCCTCTCCATTCTCGAGATCAGGTTCTTTCCAGTCTGGACGAATTCCGGATCCAGGGAGATCGAGTTCACACCTATCCTTATCAGCCGTTCAATAACATCCGGGTCGAACCTTTCGAGGGAAACCGAGACCTCAACATTGTGGTTTTTGCAGGTCCTCACTATCTTCCCTATCAGCTTCATCACAGAAGGGCTCGATTCGGAATAGATCGAGGAGACCTTAACGTTCGTCCTGTCAACGCCCAGGGTCAACTGCGTTAACTCCGGGAGATTGATCATCACGTTGTTCACCCCTTCCCTGCAGAAGGATTCTATGTCCAGGGCGGAGGAAGGCGTGCAAATCTCAATCCCGAGCTTAAGGGAGAAAGGAACGAGACTCTTCGCCATCCGGAACTCCTCAACAGAGCTCACAAAGGAGAGGATGATTCCTATGTTGTTCAGTCCCTGGGAATAGAGCCTTCGGATAGCTTCCACCTCGCATTTGAGTATCTCAGGCTCCTCGAGCGATCTCCTGATCCCCCTCCATCCCAGGAGCGGGTTTCTCTCCCTCCATTCCCCTTCTATCTCATCGCTCCTTACAGAGAAACTCCTGTACCATACGGTTTTGGGATAGAATTTTTTCGCAAAGGAACCGATTCGGTAGAACATCTCCACCAGCTCCTCGGGGTTGGTTTTTGAGAGGGAGAACGGGTCTCTCCCGGCGAAAAGGTCCTCGGGCTTGAGCAAACCGACACCATCCACCTCCCTTTCCAGATCAAATTCCTTTGAGAAATCGAGATTCACCTTTATCTCCGTCGCCGTTATACCCTCCCCCTCCGTTCCAGCAGGTTCCTCGGTTGTGTAAAGCTTTCCGTTGATCACGTTTAACACCTGCCCGTCGTTCAGGGAGGAGGTATCCACGCCCGTTACGCAGGGGATTCCGAATTCCCTGCAGAGAAAAGAGAGGTTGCTGGTGAACCCCCCGTAGTCGGATATTATCCCCCCTATCTTCCCGAAGAAGGGGAAAAGTTCAGGTGAGAGGATCTTGGTCGCAAGCAAATCGCCCTCCTCTATCCTCTCGAAATCGCTGGTGTTGGATATAATCCTGATCCCTCCCTTGACCGAACCATGCGAAACGTTCAGCCCCTCTGCCAGAGGCTCTTTTTCGATTTCTTCCCGCCCTTCCGTTCCCTTAGCCGGCAGGGGTCTTGTCTGGAGGATGTAAAACTTGTTTCTTTCCATCGCCCACTCAATTACCTGGGATTGCGTGTACAGGGAGGAAACCTTGGCGTGCATCTCGAAAACGCTCTTAATTTCTTCCCTGTCGAGAAGCTGTTCGTTAACCTTCTCCCTCAGAACAGCTTCCTTCTTTGTTCTCCCCGAGACTGGATCTCTGGTGTATGTCCAAGTCTTCTTTCCGATCCTATTCTCGAGCTCGTTCCCTGTTTCCCTTTCAAGGACGTATACATCCGGGAGGACGATCCCGTTCGAGATCGCGTTCCCCAGACCCCAGGTTCCTTCCACAAACACTTTCGAATCATCGGTGAACGCGCTCCCCGACTTCTCGGAGTTGATCATTCTCTGTATCACCAGACCCGCAAGGGGGAGATCGGAAAAGCCCTTCTTTTTCCTGTAGTATATCGCCTGCGGGGTGAAGAGGGATGACCAGCAGAACTTTACGGATTCAATAAGGCTTTCAAAACCCTGAACGTTCAGAACACTCTCCATGTGGCCCGCGAAGGGCGAATCAGGGGAGGTCATGGGGGACGGGCGGACCGAAACATTGGTCTGATCCCTCCCTGCCTTTATGAAGTCTAGAGCCGCGCCCCCGACCTCCTTTGCCTCCCTGCTTACAAACAGTGATTCATACGCTTCCGATACCTCTTTCCTCAGGGATTCTGGGACCTCGGAATTCTCGAACAAATTCTTTATCTCATTGGAGACCTCGGAAAGCCTCCTGTAATCATCAACATCCAGACCGGACAGGAGGTCCGAGATCTTCTCCTCGAGCCGGTTTCTCTTAAGGAAGAGGGCGAACCCCTCGGAATTTATAACAAAACCGGGAGGAACAGGGAGCTTCTCCCTTAACATCCCGGAGAGCGTCAGGGCCTTCTCCCCGGCAGTTCTGTCCGTCTTTTCAATCCTGTCAAGCGCCTTCACGTACATAAAAACCACAGATATAAGTTTATTAGTTTTCTAAATTTTAAAAAACAATTAAAAAACATATTGTATTACAATAAATATAACATACGTGAGAACATGATAGAGAGAGTGGAGAAAATACTCGGGAAGAAGGGGAACCTGATAGAGAAGGAGATAGAGAGGGTTATACCCAAAGAGGACATTCCAAATCTGAACGACGCGGTCTGGTATCACATGGGAACCGGCGGGAAAAGGATACGCCCGGTTCTTGCGATAATGACCTGCGAAGCCTTGGGAGGGGACACCCGAAGGATTCTCCCCTTCGCCGCAGCCTGCGAGATTCTCCATAACTGGCTGCTGGTTCACGATGACATAGAGGACGGGGATAGAATCCGGAGGGACCAGCCCGCAGTGTGGGTGAAGTACGGGATCGACCACGGAATAAACGTCGGCGACTACATGTCCGAGAAGGTGTATGAATTCGTGATAAACTCGGATCTGGATGACAGCAAGAAAATACGCCTGATCAAGGAGATTCTGGATACCAGTGTAAAGACCGCTGAGGGACAGACCATGGATATGAATCTACGGAAGAACGACAACCCATCCGAGAACGATTACATGAGGATGATAGAAGGGAAAACATCCTATTACCTGACGCTCCCCATGGTGGGAGGGGCGATAGTTTCTGAAAAACCCGAGCTTGTCGATAAGATAAGGAAATTCGGCATGAAGGTTGGACCTGCCTTCCAGATTGCGGACGATCTCCTCGATCTCACCGCAGGGAAGGGGAGGGGGGAGACAGGATCCGATATAAGGGAAGGGAAGAGGAGTATAATGGTGGTTCACTGCTCCTCCAGATGTAACGAGGAAGAGAGGAAGAAACTTTTTAAAATCCTGAACAAGGCAAGGGATAAGACAACCAGAGAGGACATTCTTTCCGTTAAAACCCTCTTCGAAAAACACGGCTCGATTGAATACGCGAAGGAGAAGGCGAAGTCCCTGATCGAGGAGAGCAAGAGGATAACGTCAGGCATGCCTAGCGAGCTGAAGGAAATCCTGGACCAGTTCGCTGAGTACCTTGTTGAGAGGAAGAAGTAACGTTTTCGATTAAAGATTTAAGTAAGGTAAATAAATATTATTTATGATCAGAAGAAAACCACTCAAAAAGATAAGCACTTCCGCTAGGGCTTCAATAATAAGGGTAAGTTCCGGCATATCCGGTCTCGACAAACTCATTGAAGGAGGTTTTGTAAAAGGCTCTACAATTCTCATAACAGGAGGGACGGGAACCGGGAAAACCACCTTTTGCGCTCAATTCATTCTTGATGGCCTGAAAAAGGGAGAGCCGGGGGTTTACATAACCCTTGAGGAAGACCCGGAAGATATAAAATTGGATTTCAAAAGGTTCGGTTTTAATTTCGAAAAGTTTGAAAAGAACAAAACTTTCAACTTCGTTTACCAGAATCCCTTTGAGGTCTCCGATATATCCTCGACGATCATGAATGCGATAAACTCGGTAAACGCGAAAAGGGTTGTGATAGATCCCATCTCTCTGATGGGAATGTACATGAAGGATCCTGCGGTTTTACGAAAGCGCTTGTTCGAGATTGTGAGATTGCTTAAAAAAACAGGCGTGACAACGCTTATAACCTCGGAGATAAAGGAAGATGAAAAGGGACTCTCAAGATTCGGCGTTGGGGAATTTATTGCTGATGGGGTTATAGTTTTGCAGTATCTTAACATAGGCAAAGAGTCTTTTGGCAATTTACAGATAAGAAAATTGAGAAGAACAAAACACGAGCATGGATGGTTCCCAATAAATATAGGGGGTTCGGGCATAGAAGTTTCCGAAGAGGAAGTCTCTACCATACTTAAATAATTATGTACGGTCTTGTCACCAAGTTGCTTGTATCAAGGCAACTTAAATTCGAAAAGGGCAAGATTATAGTTCTAGAGGAACCTGTATGCATGCTCCCTCTCGTTTATGTGAGGACCGCTACGAATCTGGCAATGGCCCATCATGAGAAGAACAAAGCCGATAAGAGTCTGGAGGAAATGTACTTTGAATCCTGGACCGCGGGCTATGAGATAACAAAGAAAATGACCAAGGTATACAAATTGCGCAAATTCGAGGAGAGATATAAAGTCGCGATGGATATTATTTCCTTGTTCGGTTTCGGTGATTACGAGACCATGAAATTCAAGGGAAAAAAGTATGCCTACTTCAAGGTGCATGAGAACCCCTTCGCCTTGAAATTCCATCCCACTAAGAAGAAAATGGACATCTTCCTGGCGGGTGCAAATGCCGGCGGAGGCACGATAGTTCATGAGGTGCTAATAAATTGTGTAGAGCTTGAATGCACTGCCATTAACGGCTCATTCTGCAAATTCGTCAACTGCAATTCTGAGATATTCAAGGAATACATAAAAAGGGGCGAGGCATACGATTTGGACTGGGATTACATAGTAAAAAAACAGATAGAATACATAAAGAAGGACAAAGAGCGCGGGGGAAAAATCGAGTTACCTAAAGAGTCACTGAAATAGACTATTATTATTTACTCGCTTATTATTTAATATGCATTCTGACAATTTCATAGCACTGCTGGAGAAGAATCTCGGGAAACTCCCGCCAACCGTGCACAAGGCATTCAAAGGGGTAAAATATAGCGGTAAGAACACGCTAGAGTCAAGCAAAGAGGTTTATCTGGATTCCCTTTTGTTCTCCGTTAAAAACAGGCCGAAGGATAAAATAAGAAGATATTACGCGCTTGCGAGACTCGTTTTTTCTTACATAAACTTCCTGTACGAATTAATGAAGAGGGTAAATACCAGGGACAAATTCAAATTTTTTATGGGCAGGGAAAACTATCTGACAGGAAACGTCAACTCGCTGTTTTTTAACTCGGTTGAGATCTTAATTGACAATTTACCGAGTAAATACAAGATGGAGGAAATCACAGAGGATGAAGAGATTTTGCGATACTACGATATCGTATTTTTGTTGCTCCTGTCAAGGCATCCGGGAATGAAGAAACTTCTGTTCACTAAACACCACTTCAAGACAAAGATACTGAAGGGGAGGCACCCTCTATTTTCGAAAGATGTTATAAAGGCTTACGAACTCGCATTTGGTAATCTTGAGAGCATATCTCCCATACTGATAACTTTGGAGTCTGTTATACACGGGATTGACGATTACGTCGATGTCCAAAAACAGCCTTACAGAAAGGTCTTTTCAGACGTGGCAAACATAGTCATTGGCCTGTTTGGCATTTTGGTTTACGTCTCCATACGCCAGCAGAAAGACCTGTTTGATAACGTGTCATCCCTGCTCAAAAAGAAAACGAAAACAGAGACTATACTGAAGGCCCTGAAAGAATCCCTGGTTGATCTCACATGGACGCCATTTGTTGAAAAAAACGTCATAAAAATACTGGATGCAAGATCCAAAAAGGAGGAATATAAACTAGCGATAGAAAATCTCGAAACAAGAACCAAGGGAACAACCAGGACCCTGACGGAGCCCATAAAAATACTTTTGAATATTAACTTCAGGGATGCCGGTGCGATTGCCGGGCTGGTTTGGATTTTGAGAGCAAAACAGATGTTTCACAAAGATATTCTTGACATCAAAACAGACCTAAAAAATAAGGATTATAAGGCTCCCTCCGTATGGGCCAAACGCTATAAACTCAGGACCAGGGAGTTTACCGAAAGGTTAACTTATCTTAATGAGCTTTATTATTCAAAAAGTCTGGAAATGAGGAAGCACCTGTATAAAAAATATCCGAAAGCAACAGAATTTTTAATAAGGGAGATAACAAAAACACACAACGATATTAACAGGCTGGCAGGAATTTGAACATATTCTTCACCGCCTGAACCGTTTAAACATAAACATATTAAGGGACTCGCATAATAAATTCATATAGGACTATGACAGAAACGATAAAGATAGCTGGCGCCGGCATATCCGGATTAACAGCCGCCATAAATCTCGCTAAGAACGGATATGATGTCACCGTTTACGAAAAGGACAAATCCTTCACAAGGGACAACATATGTGCGGTTAGGAACTACGATCTCACCGAGGATGCCCTGGAAGAATTCGGGAAGTTCGGAGTTGAGCTGAGACCGCAGTCAAAGGTAAACAAGGTTATAAAATTCTCACCCACCCAGTCAATAGAGGAGCACAGCAAAAAAACCATATTTTACATTTTTGAAAGAGGTCCTAACAAGAATTCTATAGAGAACCAGCTTTACAGGCAGGCAAAGGACCTGGATGTCAAGATTTCCATGGGAGAACCTGTCAATGAAAAAGACGTCGACATAGTGGCAACGGGAGGCAGGAGAATGGATATTTTTGCATACGGTCACATATACAGTGAACTTGATACGTCCAAGGATACGGCATATATAATATACGACAACCTCTACGCCCCTAAAGGTTACATATACATACTTACAGCGAACGGAAGGACAGTGATAGTTTCCGTTTCCTTCGATAGGAAGAAGTTCAGATACCTTCCCGTAAACTTTTCCATTTTTTTGAGGAAAAACAACGTGATTAGAGACCTCGTAGGAAGAGAGGAACCTGTCAATAAAATAAGCGGCTTCGGGAATTACGATATCGTTAAAAACGCAAAGGAGGAGGGGAGATACCACGTTGGTGAAAGAGGATTTTTCATGGACGCGTCCAAGGGATTTGGAATAAGATACGCCGTAATAACAGGACACCTGGCTTCGGAATCAATAGCAAAAAATCTTGACTACAACAAACTTTGGAAGCGGGTTCTAAAGGAAGAGCTTGATAGGAATTTTAAAAGAAGGATACTTTTGAATAGATTCGCAAATAAAGATTACGACCTGATGCTCAAAAAGATTGGGGGCAGGGTGGATATCGAAGCCTATATCAAAGAAACGAGAAAATTGAAAAAACACATAGACCTTTTCTTCCCTCTTTATGCATGGAAATGGAAATTAGGGAAAAAAATCTCTATCTGAGAGAACAAGTTTTTTATTAAAACAACGTCAAATATTAAACATGAGAAAAGCGCAGACCCAGGCCGTCACGCTCGTTCTTATATCCGGGATCGTCATAGCCCTCGCAGGGGCGGCCTACATGTGGGGGAAGCCCATGATAGAGAAACGAACGACCATAACCCAGTTCACTTCCGCTGTTCGCTTCATGGATGAGCTTGACGACAGGATAGTGGACATCGCCAGGAGCTGCGTAACCCCCGGAGCCTGCGAGGAAAGCCTTAGTTTACCCATAGCCGGTTTCATAAATGTCGATCCCGCCAACAACACCATAACCTATGAATTCGTTGTGACCCAGCCCTTGCTCACCGAGGGGGAGATCCCCCTGAACACGGGAAACATAGGGGAAGTCGCCGCTTACGGAGAAACGCCAGGGGTTATAATGATGAGAGGGATGGCGAAAGAAGGGGTTTACAGGCTGGTTTTCACCCTTCACTACAGGGAGCTCTACAACGACAGGCAGGGGAGAGGATACAGGATAAATTTGGAGGGCAGCGGGACCGGTACCGGCAGGATTCTCATAACCTACTCGGGCAGCGAAACCCTTTCCAATCAGGGATGGTACGGAGGGGACCTTATTCTTTCAAAGATGGATATACAGGTTGTATAAAAAGAGCGAAAACCAAATATAATAATGCGAAGAAAAAAGGGACAGACAATCGTTTTTGAACAGGTTCTTTTGTTCACCATAAGCGTCGCGATCTTCATAGCCTCCTTCGCTTTGTTCAGCATGTACCAGTCCAGTTACATCTCCACCATGAAATGGGACCAGCTGAAGGCAGTGAAGGAATACATCGTATCAAACATCATAGAGCTTTCCGAGAAGGAGGAATTCGAATCCTCTGTCATACTGGAAATCCCCAAGAGGATAGGAAACGATTATTACAGACTCACATTGTCACCAAACGGGCTCAACATAACCTTCTTTACGGGCAACATAAAGGACTACGATTTCTCCTCCCTGTACGGGTTGAATACTTCTTACACTTTTGAAGGGAGCGTTACAAGCGACAAGGGAAAGGTTATAATTTATAAGAAAGGAAATTCAATTAAATTAAAGTGAGGTCAAAAAAGAAATTGCCGTAAAAAACGTATCTCTGCTTGGTTTTTATGAAAAGGGTAAGGGTTCCGAGAGCCTCGAAATCGAAAATGTCGAGGCTGACGCCGAAAAGGATAGTAAACAGACTAAAGAGGGGTTACCGGAATCTGCTCAAATACTCCGGCCTCCCGGGCGAGCCAGGAAAAATCGGCCGGGGGCTTTCTGCCGAAAACATATACATAATGGGCATGGGCGGGCAAGCACCCTTAGCCCCAGGAAAAACCGAAAAGGTTGAAGTCACCATAAAACCCGGGATAGCAACCACGATCCCGAAAATTCCAGCCCCGCTGGGTTCCCCGCTTTCAAGCGAGGAAAAGGAGATGCTGCAGAACGTAAACATCTCCTACCCCCTGATACCCGCTCACCCTAAGGGAAAGGAGAAGGTCTATGCCTATGCGAGAATAAAGTGGGACCCGAGACTCGAAAATCTTATTTACTCTGTTGTGGAACCCCGTCTTTCCGGGAGTGACAAAAAGATGATAGAGGACATCAAGAAGGAACTGGAGGAGAGGCTTGACATAGACTTCACGAAGCTGGGGGACATCCGGGCGAAAGAACTCCTGAAAGAACAGATAAGGAATATAATAGAAAAAGAGGAGATGGCCACAACCAAGATGGATGTCATTCAGTACTACGTGGAGAGGGACATAATAGGCCTGGGGAAGATAGAACCGATGATGAAGGATCACGACATCGAGGACATATCCTGTGACGGGGAGAACGTTACTCTTTACGTTTATCACAGAAATCCCTTGCTGGGCTCCATGATGACCAACATCATTTTCGGGGACAAGGACGAACTGGATTCCTTCGTTATGAGACTCTCCCAGAAATGCGGGAAGTCCATCTCTATAGCCGAACCACTCGTGGACGGATCGCTTCCGGAAGGATCAAGGGTACAGGCAACACTGGGGACGGACATCGCCAGGAGGGGTTCCAACTTCACCATAAGAAAGTTCACCGCCGACCCGCTGACCCCTGTTCACATGATGGAGTATGGAACCCTCGATTCCACCCAGCTTGCATACCTCTGGCTCGCTATAGAGAACCGGAAATCCCTCCTGATATCTGGAGGGACAGCAACAGGGAAAACCTCGCTCCTCAACGCCCTGTCGCTATTTATAAGGCCGAGCATGAAGATCGTTTCAATAGAGGACACCTCCGAGCTCCGCTTGCCGCATCCCCACTGGATACCCGAAGTCGCTAGAACACCGATAGCCGTAGGGAAACGGGCGGGTGAGGTGAGCCTTTTCGATTTGCTTAAAACCTCCCTTCGCCAGAGGCCTGACTACATAATCGTAGGAGAGGTCAGGGGGGAGGAAGCATTCGTTCTCTTCCAGCAGATAGCCACCGGTCACGCCGGCCTCGCGACAATACACGCCGCAAGCCTTTCCCAGCTGATCAACAGACTGACCACACCTCCCATAAAGCTGCCTCCCAGCCTG
>WVZE01000006.1:13200-14702 GCA_011772645.1 Candidatus Aenigmatarchaeota archaeon
CTCCTGCAGGCAAAGTCAAGGGACAGGTATGTGAGAAGGGCGAACGAGATACTCGAGGTAACTGGCCTTAAGGGGGACAAGCCACTTACAAACGTGATATTCAAGTGGAAACCGATTCTAGACAAATTCGAGAGCGTTGAGAAATCAATAGTTTTGGAACATGTTTCAAAATCCCTGGGCCTTACCGAGGCAAGCCTGAAGGAGGAGATGAGGGTCCGGAAAGAGATACTTGAATGGATGAAGGAAAAGAGGATGTTTGATTACAGGGATGTCGCCCGTGTCATCAATGGTTACTACATCAATCCGGACAAGATCATAAGCATGGTTGAGGAAATGTAGGGGGCAGAATTTTCAGGATTTAACAAAATCCGGCTGGGGTCTACATCTGCTAAGGATTTGCATGATAGAGAAAATATCGCTCAAGTTATTCGGTGGGGTTGTCAGACCCTACGGGGACTACTTTGACACTTTAAAGGAGCGATTGAAACAGGCCGACATGAAATACTCTGCCGAGGAATACGTTTCCGTCGCTTTGTTTTTCTCCCTCATAACCTTCATAGTGGTCATGCTGTTATGTTCCTTCTACATAACAATTACCACAGCTTACGTTTTCTATTCCTACACGCTTTCCATAATACTCTCTTTCGGTTCGACAGCTGTTACGTTCTTCGTGGTCTACTATTATCCAAGCATAAAGGCGAAGAACATACAGCACAGAATCAACAAGGATCTCCCCTTCTCTGCGATATACATGGCCACCGTGGCTTCCTCCAACATTCAACCCTCTGAGATGTTCAAAATACTCTCCACCAAGAAGGGGGAGGTGGGGAAGGAATGCGGTAAGATTTACAGGGACATACACATGCTTGGCATGGATATTTCCACCGCGTTAACAAAGGCCGCGAACAGAACGCCTTCAACGAGACTGGGCGAGATATTATGGGGCATGCTTTCGGTGATAACCAAGGGAGGCGATCTCGGGGCATACCTTTCGGACAAGGCAAAGGAACTGATGAGCCAGCACAGGAGGTCTCTGAACGATTACTCAAAGCAGATCAGTTTCTACACGGAAATATACATAACCCTGATAATCGTAGGAACGCTCTTCTTCATCGTTCTCTCCTCGATAATGTCCCCGTTAGTTGGGGGCGACATTCTCCTGGTTCAAACATTCCTTGTGTTCTTTTTCATACCCCTTGTCTCGATCGGTTTCATCGTTTTGCTCAAGGGCATATCACCAACAGGGTAGATAAAAATGGAAGTTTCGATTGACCCAAAAAGGAAGATAGTGCTCATTTCTTTAATCATAAGCCTGGTTCTCATTTCAGCAGTTTCCTTCCTGACCCAGGATGTGGGGGCGATAATAAATGTCGGTGTGATATGCCTGTTCATAGTAGTCACACCCCTCTTTGTTTACAGATACATAGAATTTCTCTGGCTGAAGTCGACTGAAAGGGAGTTTCCGAACTTCATACGGGACCTGGCGAGTCTCAAAAGATCAG